>NZ_KB894597.1 GCF_000374545.1 Anaeromusa acidaminophila DSM 3853 | reverse complement strand
CGACCATATCCATCTTCTGCTATCCATACCACCCAAGTATAGTGTGTCATATATAATGGGTTATCTAAAAGGAAAGAGTGCATTAATGATATTCGATCGACATGCGAATTTGAAATACAAATTTGGGAATCGACATTTCTGGTCAATTGGATATTATGTGAGTACAGTTGGCCTTAATGAAGCTACAATAAAAAAGTATATAAGAGAACAAGAGAAAGCAGATCAAATGATGGATAAAATTAGTGTAAAAGAGTTAGAAGACCCCTTCAGGGGTAGCTAGTACCAAGTGCAAAGATGGCTTGAACGAAGTGAAAAGCAGCACTTTTAGGTGCCGCTAGTAATCAGCCCTTATAGGGCTGGTGCATGCCGCCCGTTTAACGGGCGGTCATGACTGTTTTGACTGACTTGTATCCCTAGGTTTGCCTGTTGAAAGCCAACTGCCTGGATTGGCGCTCTAACGTTTTTTCAGGTTAGTCCAGTTGTGAGTTCAAGCATGGCAAGTATTCGGGAAACTTCGGTAGCCGCGAGGGTATGAAGAACGACTTGCCTGTGAACATCGAGCGACGGCATGGGCTATGGGGCTGAAGAAAGGGACAGTAGTGCATAAAAAATAGCCCTTAGAGATGTTTCCCTCAAAAAGTTAGACTTTAAAAATCTACCTTATGGGGGTTACATCGCTCTGAGGGCTATTTTTATATTCAAATTAACCAAAACGCTTCAATAATTCTTGATTTTGCTTTATCTGAGTTTTTAAAACTTCTTCAACTTCTGAGATGATTTTATTTGGGGAGGGACTATTTAACCAATATATGACTCGTGTTCCGGCGTTTCGTGAACTAACAATACCCTGCTTTTTTAACACGCTTAAATGTTGAGATAGGTTTGATTGTTCAATTTCCAGGTCATTCACTATGTCCTGTACACAGAGCTCGTTTGTTGCTAATAGCTTGACTATTTTGACGCGAATAGGGTGAGACACCGCTTTGAAATAGTCTGCTGTTATTTTTGCTATAGCTTTTTCCACAAGAGATACCTCCTTATTCTAACTCTTTGTTCAATTAAAAATAATTTTCGTTAAATATATTTTATTACAAATAATGGATTTGATCAATTACTAATAGTGTTAAGTTACAAAAATGTTATAAATGCCCAGGGAAAATAAATTGATGAATATACGTTTATTGCCGAAGTGGTAATGGCGCGGAATTCACTAATGGGTGAAACGTACTTAGAGCGTGCAGATTATGCGAAGAATGCAAAGGGGGGAATAGTTAAAGTGTATTCAAAATTATTTCCTAGCATGAAAAGAATTTGGCAAGTATGTAGAAAATTACACAATAGGTTCTGTTCGTGGAAAGCTTTTTTTAAGGAGGAATGAAAATGGCTTTACAAGGATGGGAAAGTAAGTTTGCTCTTAATGTTCCTGCAATGGATGCGGATCATCAGAAACTGGTTTCTATGATTTCTTCATTGTATGATTCGATGAAGAAAGGCGAGAGCAAGCAAGTCGTTTCTCGACTAGTAACTGAACTAAACAGTTACGCATCTACTCACTTTGAAAATGAGGAAAAATGTTAGCGAATAATAACCACCCGGAAGTTTTATTGCAAAAAGAGCAGCACGTTCAATTTCTCAATAAAATTGGAGAATTTAAGGAAAGCGTAGATAAGGGAAAACTTAATACGTCTGTTGAGATGCTAACTTTTCTAAATAATTGGTTTTTGAACCATATTATGAAAGTAGATATAAAATATAAAAAATGATACTTTGAAATCGAATAAGCCAGGCATGCCAAGTGTTGCAGAAGGGAAAAGAAGAAATTATAAACGTGTTTGAGAAATAGCTTTGAGTGATAAAAAAACCGCCTTCGGGCGGTTTTTTTATTACTCAAACTCCGTATTGCTCGTCTCCCAACGTTTAAATTGACAATATCCCCATGGTGCATATAATCCCAGTGTGATAAAGGTTAGAATCATAATAAGCAGCCATTGCCCGAAGAAACCAATACCAGTGCCGTTGAAAACAAGGCGTTTACCGTTGACGTAGGTGTTAGCGGTGATCCAGCGCTGTTGAGCGGAATAGGCCCAGGGGAAGTATAGACCCAGTGTGATGACTGATAGAAAGCCTGTCCATAATAGGAGCCAGAAATAGCCTAATCCAGATCCGCGAAACTCAAAAGAACCTTGCATGGGAAACCTCCTTTGTAATTGCTTTTAGGGGCGACAAACTTTGCACGGCACATACCCTGCATCGATCGCCTCGTCTCGGCTTTCGAAAAAAATCTTATGGGTCTCGCTCATGCGGCTTACATAACGACAGCTTGCATAGTGGAATTTATGACTGTTGCTGTTGCCTATGTAGTCGGACCCAAGGGCGACGGAGCTGGCCAACATTCCTACCAGCAGAAGGAGTGACATTAAAAGAAAAGGCTTTTTTTTTCACTGCTAAACTCCCTTCAAGTTTATAATGAGCTAGTCATCAAGAAGTGGATCAATTTGTTCGAGCCACTTTAATATTGTAAAAAGAGCCCTACACGAAGTGCTTTTTCTTTAATTCGTCTGCGTTAATAAAGTTGATCATTCACAGGACCTCTTGTAGTGGCATTCGCTCACTATGGCATAGATTTCTTTAAGGGCTTCTTTGATTTATTCGTAGATATTTAAGCTGTCACAAGAATTTCTGCGCATCGCTAATGCGAGGGTACGTTTTTTCTATCTTTTCAATAACAGCAGAGTATTGCTTGATTTGTTGGTTGATGTGTTCAAGATGTTCTAGGCTGTCAGGCTGGTTTTTTTGAGATTCTAAATCTCTTAATTTTTGAATGAAGTGAAGGTAGATGGTCATAATTTCTTGACCGCTAAACGAGAGACTCATGGGATTAGCTCCTTTGAATTAGAAATTTAGCCTTGAGGACTATTGCTCGCGAGACTATTGTACTACTAGTTTGCGGGCTGGACAACGGGTTATGAATTCAAACTTAATGGTGTGAAAGGTTAACTATAAAAAAGGCCGTTCGGTTTGTTAACACCGAACGGCATAAAAAAGAAAAATGGTTTAGCAATAGTATTCTAACATGAAATATTCACTATAGTAGATTATAAAACTAATTTATTTAACAATTTTTTGAAAGGGATAAATTTTTTCGAGTTGTTCTTGATAATACTGTTCAGGAGAAGGTGCGGACATTAATGCATCATGTGTAGTTTGTGAGATTCCAGGATGCCGATGGATCGATCCATCATCAAAAGTAATTTCTAAAACGTAGGAAGTGGAATTATAGCTGATATTGGAAAAATGTTTCAAGTTGGTTGAAGTTTTATCCATGACATCACCTCTTGATTAGTAAAAATAACGATTCTCAACTACTATTTTAACACTAGAAGCACTTGACCTCAAGAAATAAATCGAAAAATTCAAATAAAAATAATTGGAAGCAAGAAACAACTTAAATCCATAAAATGGAAGGTGGAAACGAAGCGTGTAGTAAGCCTGGGTTTCTAGAGAAGATAGTATAGAGACAGTAGTACAGGTTTGTTTTAAGAAAATGAAAAATAGTTCTCACAATAAAAGGAATATCTTGCCAATTACAGAATAATCTAAAATAATAAAAGCTGTATCAGTTGCAGAAGATATCGTGCAGCGAAGAAGAAAATATCGGTTTTCATAATAGGAGTTGCGTAGTAGCGGAATAGAAACTTGCACTTAAGAAAATGTCAAAAGCGAAAGCGAGAGAAATGCGATGACTCTTTTAGAACGAGTACAAGAAGCTTTCTTGAGGACAATTTCTGGTTATTTTCGACTGCTTATTGTATCTATGGGGTTGATAGGTGTAGTGCTGTTTTCCGTTTTTACTTACTATGAAATTAATAACGCTCGTGAGTTTGCTTTGAAGAGTTTTGAGCAAACCGTTCTTTTAGAAACGAACTATATAACGCATTGGTTCGAAGATAATGCGAGTCGGGTACGGACGTTGTCTCAATTGCCGTCTGTACGTCGTGGCGACTTAAATACATTTTTTCAACGTGCAGAACTATTTGCTAAAAACAATCCTCATATTACTGGGATTACATTTATTAATGCAAATGGAAGAGCGGTATCTGGCGAAGATGTTTCAGATCGAGAATATTTTCAACGGGCAAAGCATAGAGAAGAGTATATTAGTGATGCATTACAAGGCCGTTCTAGTAAAGAGTGGATTGTAGTATTTAGTGCGCCTGTCTTTAATGACCACGAAGAGTTTCTAGGGGCGGTTGTGAGCGCAGTAAAGCTTGATGCAATAGCTCAGGCGATGGAAGAATTTCATTTGGGCGTTACAGGGGAGACCTATCTGATTGCTCATTCTGGGATGAAGATTAATTCTTCGCGGCTAGGATTACCTAATGATAGCAAAGAAAATCCCAGGGAAGGACCTGTTGTAGAGTCTCTTTATGGAACGGAACGAGGAAAAATTATTTCTGGAGTATATGAAAAGGCTAACGGGGAGAAGGTGCTAGGCGCATATGGCAGTTTAGAGAAGAGTAGATGGGTGGTTGCTTGTGAGATTGAGGAATATGAGATATTAGAGTCTGTTTATAATAAGATTCTAATTGCAGCCCTGATTAGTATCGGATTAGGAATTTTGGTCTTATATTGCACAGCTTTTTTTTCAAGACGAATTAATCAACCTATTTCGATTCTAATTGGCCAAGCTCAGAAAATTGAACTTGGCATGTTGCAATTTCTGCCGGAAACGGGAGTGCTGCCCGAAGAAAGCCCCAGAGAGTTACGAGAGATTTACCGAGCTTTTCAAACTATGGCTAGAAAGCTAATTGAAGATATACAAGAGCTAGATTGGATTAATACCAAATTAATGGAAACAGAAGAACGATTCCGCGTGCTAGCAGAAAGCTCAATGGTAGGCGTGTATATTATTGATGAAAAAGGAAAAGCTAACTATGTAAATCCTAGGCTGTGCGAGATGCTTGGCTATTCCGCGCGCGAAATGGAAGCGCTAGGTTGTATTATGGACCTCATCCATCCAGAAGATAAAGCAGATGTGGAACGATGCTTTGAAGGACGAAAAAATAATGAAATGAAAGCGAATATGTCTTATGAATTCAGAGTACGTTCTAAAGCGGGGACGATAATTTACGCTGATATCTATTCAACTGTTTGTTATATCGATGGCAAATGGTCGATTATAGGGACTTTGATAGACCAAACACAACAAAAGCAATGGGAAAAAATGATCTATGCAAGCGAAAGGAAAAACAAGGCCATTATTAATGCTATCCCAGATACCTTGCTGCGTTTAGATGCTACAGGGAACATACTGGAAGTAATAACCTATCCGAAAAATGGCAAGAAAGAACGCCCGGAAGAGTGGCTTGAATCCATGCAGAAGGTAAATAGTCTTTTCATTGAAAAACTCGTTGCAAGCGGTGAGATGCAGCATTATGAGCATGAATTTTTACTTGATGGAAAGAAAATAATCAAAGAATTTCGCATGGTTTTTTATGGCGATAACGAGATATTGCTATTGATTCGGGATATTACGGAACGCAAAGCCATGGAGGAACAACTAAAACATCTGAGTTACCATGACGCCTTAACAGGACTGTATAATCGCGCGTATTTGGAAGAACAGCTTACCGACGAAAATTTGCAAAACAAACGGCCAGTTGGGATTATCGTGGCCGATGTAGATGGCTTAAAGCAGGTGAATGATAAGCTGGGCCATCAATTTGGGGACCGGCTGTTACAACAAGCGGCTAGTATTTTGCGGTCGCAAAAGAAGCATATTGTTGCGCGCGTTGGAGGCGATGAGTTTGTGATTTATCTAACGCAAACCTCGGAGGAAGAAATAAAGATGCTCTGCAATGAAATCGAAGAAAAAATAGATATATCCAATAAGGAAGGGGGCGAAGTTCCTCTGCATATATCGTTAGGATGGAGTATTGGGGCTGAGGATACGCCTATTCATGAAGTGTTTCGCAAAGCGGATGATGCAATGTATTGGAATAAGAGCGTGCGAAAAGAGCGAATGCAGCGGGCGTGTGCGAGCAGCAAAAGATGTGAGGAAAAATGCTAGGTAATGAAAAGAAAGCTGATATTCTAAAAGCTGGCGAAGCGTGTTTCGTCAGCTTTTTTGTTCGGCCCTACCTTCATGTTGAAGTTCTAAGGCTGAAAAAGTAGAGAAACGACGATTGTGAATATTGACAGGCATCGATTGCGGGGATTATAATTTGACTAGAATCAATTAATGAGGTGATCAAAATGGCGCGGCCTCCACAAGACCCGCAGATTCGTATTAATGAAATTCTTGATGTGGCGGAGCCGATGTTCTACGCCAATGGGTATCATGAAACTGCGATTAGCGATATTGTCAAAAAAATGGGCGTGGCTCAGGGGACGTTTTATTATTACTTCAAATCGAAGGAAGATATTTTAGAGGCCTTGATTAATCGCCATTTTTCCAAGTTCTTTTCGGAAGCGAAAGTTATTGCCAGATCGCCTTCTTTTTCTCCGACGCAAAAAATTGAACGTGTCATTAATGAAGTGTTTCATATGCTCAACAATAATGGCGAGGGCCTTTTGTTTGAGTATTTATATAATGATAAGTCCATTTGTTTTATGGATAAGCTGGCGCGGCAAGGCAAACAGCAGTTGCAGCCGGTGTTGCTTGAGATTGTAGAAAGCGGCGTACAGTGCAAGGTGTTTCAGGTTGTCAATGCAGTGGTGACGGTTAGAGTCATGCTAGCGCTGTTAGACTCTTTGTTGGAAGCATTTTATGAGGGGATTGCGGATGAATTGTTGCACGCTCAATTTGTGCTTACCGAAAACTTGCTGGGACAGGTACTCGACTTGCAAGGGGAAACACTTGCTTTGAATAAAAATTTCAAATAAAAAGTGCCGTTCATGAAGGTAGTTCATGGATGGCAGTTTTTTAAACCAATTAACTGACTAGAGTCATAAAATGGCGGCTTTTTATTCAAACGACGAAGTGGTAGAGGAAGGAGCGGCGAGCTATGCAGTTGTTTTTGTATGGGGTCTGGGTCAGTGCTGCATCAAACTTTGACGAGCAAGAAGTAGAAGAAATTACGAAACAAGTGGTGCAAGAGCGGCTTTGGGAAAATCGACGTCTTGGAAGAATTGAGCTTATGAAAGCGGGGGCGATGATTCGAGTTTGTGTATACGAAGAGCCGGTTGTTCAATATATACCCATGAAGAGAGAGGGCGAAAAAGATGAATTTAATTAGGAAATATACGGTGTTGGTGGAAAAGAAGCGCTACTATTGCGGCCTAGCAGTGGTGCTGTGCTTATGCGCTGTTAGCGCCTTTTATTGGAAAGAACATAGTCAGGCGAAAACGGCAACCGAAGAGGTTCTGTTGGTACGAGCCGGGCGCGTGACGGCGGCTGGAACCAAACAGAATTATGTATATTCGGGAGAAGTGCGCGGACGTTTTGAAAGCCAATTATCGTTTCAAGTCGGGGGAAAGCTGATTAAACGCTATGTGGAATTAGGGAGCATTGTTCATGCAGGCGATGCGCTTATGCAGATTGACTCTAGAGATTTGCAGCAGGTAGTAAACAGCAATGTTGCTGCCACGTATTCTGCAGAATCACAGCTCAAGTTAGCGGAAAATAATTTAAATCGCTACCGGCAGTTGTATTCGCAAGGAGCTATAAGTCAAGCGCAGCTAGATCAGTATCAAAGTGCATACGAAGTGGCCAAGGCTTCTGCGGCGCAAGCAGGCGCCCAGTATTCCCAAGGGGCTAATCAATTGGGCTATAGCATTCTTTATGCAGATAAAGACGGCGTTGTATCCAATGTAAACGTTGAGGTCGGGCAGGTTGTCGGGGCGGGACAAGCCGTATTGACGCTTGTGCAAGACGGCGAGAGGGAAGTAGAAATCAATGTTCCCGAAAACCGAGTGGAAGAGCTGCGCAAAGCAATGCAGATCAAAATAACCTTTTGGGCGCTCGGCGATATTGCGACAGAAGGGCGGGTGCGCGAGATTTCCCCTATGGCCGATCCAGTCACACGGACCTATAAAGCGCGCTTAACACTGCTCAATGCACCGTCGGAGGTAAAATTGGGCATGACGGCTGCTGTGGAAATTGCTGATAGCCCAAATGGCCCGGTTAAGGCCCTGGTGCCTTTATCTTCGATTTATCAGACGAACAATTCGCCTTGCGTATGGGTTGTAAAAGAAGGAGTTGTTCAGCTGCGGCCCGTTCAAACCGGTGCGTTTAGAGATGCCAGCATTGAAATATTGTCTGGCGTTGAAAATGGAGAAGTAATCGTTACCGCAGGCGTTCATAGGCTGCGTGAGGGTCAAAAAGTGAAAATCTCCGGAGGAAATAAAGCGTGAAACGAATCAATTTGACAGAATGGGCATTAAAGCATAAGGCATTGGTATATTTTTTTGTCGGGATTGTATTTCTGGGTGGGATTTACTCCTATCAAAATCTAGGCAGAATGGAAGATCCTGATTTTACGATTCGTGAAATGATAGTGACTGTAAATTGGCCTGGAGCGACGGCGCGGCAAATCGAAGAGCAGGTCACCGATAAAATAGAAAAAAAGCTGCAGGACACTCCTGGCTTGGATTATTTAAAAAGCCAGTCCACTCCAGGGCAGTCTAAGATTTCCGTTGTCTTGAAGGACGACGCTGTCAGCGACAGCCAAATACGGCCTATTTGGCTGGAAGTGCGCAACATGGTTAACGATATCAAAGACACCCTTCCCAGCGGAGTTCAAGGACCGTATTTTAATGACCGTTTTGATGATGTGTTTGGTTGTATTTACGCCTTAACCGGTGATGGCTATAGCTATGAGGAGCTGCGCGCGCATGCGGAAAAAATTCGCAGAATCCTATTAACCGTACCCAATGTAAAAAAAGTTGAACTCACGGGGGTGCAAGCGGAAAAAATATATATTGAAATCGAAACGGTAAAACTGGCTCAACTCGGTATTGCGACTACTGATATTACGAATGCAGTGCAAACGCAAAACTCCATGGCGGATTCCGGTATGCTTCAAACCTCGACTGATAATGTGCATTTGCGAGTCACCGGGGCCTTTGAAAATCTTGAGAATTTGAAAGAGCTTCCGATCCGAGCGAATGGGCGAACCTTTCGCTTAGGCGATATTGCGAAAATCACGCGAGGCTATGTTGATCCTGCAGATTCGAAGATGTTTTATAATGGTCAGCCAGCAATTGGATTGTCTTTGTCGATGGAAAAAGGGGGAAACATTCTCAAATTAGGGAATAACCTAGAAAAAACAGTGGCTCAAATTCAAAAAGACTTACCTGCTGGTTTGGATTTGTCTTCGTTTTCGAATCAGCCCAAGGTCGTCAAGGAATCGATTGACGAGTTTGTAAAGTCTTTGGCGGAAGCCATTATTATTGTGCTGATTGTTAGTTTTATTAGTTTGGGCGTACGTTCCGGCGTTGTGGTCGCCTTGTGCATTCCTTTGATCATTACGGGCGTTTTTATTTCCATGAAGATTTTTGGCATTGATCTCCATAAAATTTCCTTAGGGGCGTTGATCATAGCCCTGGGGTTGTTGGTTGACGACGCGATTATTGCCGTGGAAATGATGATTGTTAAGCTAGAGCAGGGCTGCACTCGCTTTGAGGCGGCTTGCTACGCCTATACTTCAACGGCTTTTCCGATGTTAACAGGAACTTTAATTACCTGTGCCGGCTTTATTCCGGTCGGTTTTTCTAAGGGATCAGCTTCGGAATTTGTTGGAAGCATATTTTCCGTAATTACCATTGCCTTGCTTATTTCTTGGTTGGTTTCCGTACTGGTAACGCCTCTTTTGGGATATAAGCTGATCAAAGTTTCACCAAAAGCGCATGAAAAAGATGCGTATAATACTAAGTTTTATCTTATGTTTCGCAAAACGCTATCATGGTGCTTGTTGCACAGAAAAAAAGTGCTAACGGTTACCGCAGCATGCTTTGTCGGCTCTGTTTTGCTTTTGGGACTGGTCAGGCAAGAATTCTTTCCGGCTTCAGCAAGGCCGGAACTGATCGTAGAAATGCGCTTGCCAGAGGGGGCTGCCATTCAGGCTACGGAGAAGGAAGCTGCCCGCTTTGCAAACTACTTTGACGAAGATCCTAATGTAGTGAATTACGCTTACTATACAGGGCAGGGAGGCCCTCGTTTTGTGTTGACCTTCGATCCGGTTCTGCCGGATACCAATTATGCACAATTCGTCTTTACGAGTACGGATGTGAAAGGAAGGGAAGCTCTTGCACGCAAGGCGCATGAATTGTTGGCGGCGGAATTTCCGGATGTGCGCGGCAATATCAAGATATTGCAGTCCGGTCCTTCGGCTGCGTATCCGGTTATGCTTCGCGTCAGCGGTTACGATCATAATACGGTGCGAGAGATTGCGGAGCAGGTGCAAAGCCGTATGGCGGCAAGCCGTAACGTAACCGATGTAAATTTAGATTGGCATGAAAAAAGCAAAGTTATGCATTTGCATGTTGATCAAGATAAGGCGCGCATGTTAGGAGTCAACAGCCAAACTGTGGCAGCTAATTTGCAGGCCTTGCTCTCGGGAGCGACGATTTCTGAGTTCCGTGAAGAAGATAAAACCGTAGGGATTGTGTTTCGTATTAATCCGGCGGACCGAAATGATCTTTCGAAGATCAAAGACTTGGCGGTTCCTATAGGAAATGGGAAATTTGTACCGTTGGATCAGATTGCTAAGATTAGCTTTGAAGCGGAAGAAGGCCTGGTTTGGCGGCGTGATCTTAAGCCTACGATTACGGTTCAGGCAAACACGGCCGAAGGAGTGCTGGGCAATGACGCAACACAGCAGGCGTATGAAGACTTGCAGGATCTTCGCAGCGCTCTGCCGCCAGGGTATAGTATTGATATTGGCGGTTCTACGGAAATGAGCGTGAAAGCAATCGGGTGGCTTTTAGGGCCGGTCCCGGTGATGCTGGTTATTATTGTAAGCTTGCTTATGATTCAATTGCAAAATATATCAAAAATGGTGCTGACCCTTCTGACCGCTCCCTTGGGGATTATTGGCGTTAGCCTCGGCTTGTTGGTAACCGGGCGTCCTATGGGCTTTGTGGTTCAGCTGGGAATTCTCGCACTTGCGGGTATTATTATCCGTAACTCCGTAATTCTTATTGATCAAATTGAGCAGCATATCAAACAAGGAGAACCTTTGCGGGAAGCGATTGTTAACGCAGCAATAACTCGCTTTAGGCCGATTATGCTGACAGCGGCAGCCGCCATTTTAGCGATGATCCCCCTTGTGTCCAGTATTTTTTGGGGGCCGATGGCTGTGGCGATTGCCGGCGGGCTTCTTATTGCTACGATTTTAACGCTCTTAGTGCTGCCGACGATGTACGCCACTCTTTATAGAAATGAATTGACGGAGGAGGGAACTTCATTAAAGGAAGAGCCTTATCAGTAAGCTAAAGCGTTGTTGGTGTGTGGTTCCGCCCTTTTTGGAAAAATGCCCAACAGAACGGGGTATTGATTGTGCAACAATACAATGAAATGCTATTGTTGGATGTTCGATTCTCTGGTATTCTGTTTATAGAGAAGCCTTGGTCGAAGAAGACTGCCTGCTTGGTGCATTTTATGTTCCAATGGGCAGTTTTATTTTTTTGTTCGATGTGCAATTCGTAATACGGATTAGAGGAGGGTGCATAATGAAAGCGTATGGTTTGTGGATTGATGGAAAATGGCGTGTGACGAAAGAGAGCAACCCGGTGGTTGACAAAGCGACAGGGGAAACCGTCGCGACGATTTCTGTTGCCGAAGAGGAGCATGTTTTTCAGGCGGTAGAAGCATCGGAAAAAGCGCTTCTTACGCCAATTGAACCCTATCAACGGTATGAAATTATAATGGAGGCTAGCCGAATTTTAGAGCGCGATGCGCAAAAAATTGCGGCAGATCTTTGTATAGAGGTTGGTAAGCCGATGAAAGAGGCGTTGGGGGAAGTGGGGCGTGCAAGACAAACATTAATTTTGTCTGCGGAAGAAGCCAAACGCATGACCGGGGAAATGGTCCCGTTAGCAGGTGCGCCTAATTGCGGTAAACGAATTGCTTTTACGAAAAGAGTTCCGGTTGGAATCGTGTGTGCGATTACGCCGTTTAATTTTCCATTGAATTTAGCTTGTCATAAGCTGGGGCCTGCTCTGGCGGCTGGAAACGCTGTTATCTACAAGCCGGCGACCGCTACGCCGCTCACAGCCATGTGGCTGTGCAAGGTGTTCGAAGAAGCAGGCCTGCCGGCGGGGTATTTAAACATGTTGACTGGCTCTGGCGCACGGCTGGGGGAATGGCTGACGCAAGAGCCCCGTATCGGGTTTTATAGCTTTACAGGAAGTCCCGCCGTTGGGAAAACACTCTTGGCAAAGGCTGGCTTTCGGCGCGTATCCTTGGAGCTTGGATCTAATTCCGCCAACATTGTCCATGAAGATGCTCAAGTAGCGTCTGTGGCGGAGCTTTGCATGCGTCACGCTTTTGCCAATGCGGGGCAGGTTTGTATTTCGTGCCAGCGCGTCTATGTGCATCGCAATATATTCCAGGAATTTTGCAATGCCGCCGTTACTTTTACTAAAACCTTGAAGGTTGGCAATCCTAAAGAAAATGAAACAGACATTGGCCCGATGATTCACGAGCAAGAAGCGCAGCGAGCTGAAGCTTGGGTACAAGAGGCGGTAGCTGAAGGTGCGCGGGTTCTTACTGGAGGAAAGAGAGACAAGGCTTGGTATGAACCCACGATTTTGACGCAAGTGAGTCCGAACATGAAGGTGGTCTGTCAAGAAACCTTTGCGCCGATTGTCTCTATTATTCCGTATGACACCATTGCGGAGGCGGTCAAGCAAGTAAACGATTCCGTATATGGTTTGCAGGCAGGCGTCTTTACCCAATCCATTGAAACAGCTAATTTTTGCATAGAAGCGCTCCATGTGGGCGGGGTAATTATCAACGACGGAGCTACCTTCCGGACGGACAACATGCCCTATGGAGGCGTAAAAGAAAGCGGCATTGGTCGGGAAGGTCCGCAGTACGCTGTACGGGAAATGACAGAAGAAAAATTAGTAGTGTTTAATATGTAATGAGCGGTAACTCCATTCTTAAGCGGAAGGGAGTTCTTTCCCTGTTAATAAGGAGGTGCGAAATGGTTAGCTTTCGTGAGTTGGCCGCTTTGCCGAATTTGGCAAAGGGGAAAGTCGTTGCCGGTATGACCGGGCAGGATCGGCTGGTAAGGTGGGTGCACTTTCTTGATTTGCCGGATGTTCTTCCCTGGGTGCAAGGCGGGGAATTGTTGATTATTACGGGTATGGGCTTGCAAGGAGATCTGCAGAAACTAACGCTTCTTGTACAAGGAGTCATTCAAAAACAACTAGCAGGGCTTATCATTAACGTGGGTCCGTACATTACTGAAATTCCCCAAGAAGTATTAGACTTAGCAGACCAAGCGGCGTTTCCGGTGTTGGAGCTTCCTTGGGAAGTGAAGTTGGTTGAAGTGATGCAAGAGGCAAGCAGCTATATTGTTCTGAGACAAACGGAGCAACGTTCGGTCAGCGATTTTTTTGAGCAGCTATTGCTGCAGAAAGCATCGGATAAAGAGATGCTGGTGAGGCGGGCGGATACGTACGGCTATGATTTGTCCAAACCGCTGCAGGCGGTGGTCATTCAGCCAGCTGACTTATCTTTATATGCTGCCGAATCGGAATTGCAGGAAGAAGCGGATTTGGTATTGCTGAAAACAAGGATGGAACAATATGTGCGCGATTTCTTTTCGTTGCAACACCGAAAAGTTTTACTGACCTGGTGGATGAATGCGATTGTCATCCTACTTCCGTGGGAAAGGCAGTTTGCACAGAAAAATACGGATTTAGTGCAAGAACTTGTGCGCAAGTTGAATGGGAGATACCCTAAATTGGATATTGTCGCTTCCTTGGGCAGCGGGGTTGAAAAGTTAGAAATGGTGCATTGCAGCTATCGCCAAGCGTGTAAGCTGCTCTGGCTGGCGGAATCAACAGCGGCTACAAGGCCGGTTTATGCATATGAGCAACTTGGTTTGTACAAATTGCTGCTGGAACTTGAACCGGAGAAGCTAGAGGAATATTATCAAGAAGTTATCGGTCCTTTGAACGAATATGATCGAATTTATAAAATGGATTTAGCGGGCAGCCTTTTTGCCTATTTTGAAGAAAACGGCAATGTCGTTCGTACGGCGAAACGGCTTTTTTTACATCGCAATACGCTGGATTATCGGCTGAAAAAAGTGGAAGAAGCAACAGGAAAGTCCATGAGTGACCCGTATGATCGTCTGACTTTGCAGTTGGGAGTCATTGTGGGGCGGCAGTTAAAGCATAATCGCCTGCACGAAGGAGTGTAACGGACTTGCGTTGTGCATGTTTCCTATAAAGCGGCGGTTTTATTGTGAGGTTAGCACATGGTTGTCGGCGAATTCCTTTGCTACAATAAAACCAGAACAAGGAACTAGATGGCGGAGTTTTTGAGAAGCTTGAAAGCTCAGCAAGCGCTAGTAAAGAAGCAAGGCGATGAAGCCGGAATTATATCTTGAGGATATAGTTCCGGCTTTTGTTCTTGTGAGGAGGGGTAAAGATGATTGCAACAGAAACAAAAACAGAGGCTCTTTTAAAACGGAAGCAAGCGGCTGTTGCCAGCGGTATTGCTAACTCGACATCTATTTTTGTGGAAAAGGCTAGCGGGGCCGTAATTACAGATGTGGAAGGGCGAGAGTATCTGGATTTCTATGCAGGTGTCGGCGTGTTAAACGCCGGCCACTGTCCGAAGCCGGTAGTGGAAGCCGTTAAAAAACAAGCAGATAAACTATTGCATTCCTTTTTTGCCATCGCCATGTATGAACCCTATGTGGCGTTAGCGGAAAAAATGAATCAAATTGTACCTGGAAAGCAGCCTAAGAAAACGATGTTTGCCAACAGCGGCGCAGAAGCGGTTGAAAATGCGGTGAAGATTGCGCGTCAAGCTACCAAGAAGACCGGGATTGTATCGCTGGAATGCGGTTTTCATGGACGGACGCTGTTGGCCATGGCGCTTACCAGCAAGGTGAAGCCCTATAAGCATGGATTTGGCCCGTTTCCTTCCGATACGTATAAAGTTCCCTCGGCGTACTGTTATCGATGCCAATTCCAATCAACCTATCCAGGATGCGGCATGCACTGTTTAGAGCATTTTGATCGCTTCTTTGCAGCTGAGGCGGCTTCTGATCAGATTGCGGCGGTTATTGCCGAACCCATTCAAGGCGAGGGCGGGTTCATTGTTCCGCCTCAAGAGTATTTCTCCGGCCTGAAAGCGATTTGTGAGAAAAACGATACCCTTTTTATTGCCGATGAGATTCAGACTGGCTTTGCACGTTCTGGAAAGATGTTTGCTATCGAACATTGGGGCGTAGAACCGGATATCATGACTACGGCGAAATCAATTGCTGCCGGCATGCCGTTGAGTGCTGTTACTGGCAAGGCGGAGGTAATGGATGCGCCTGGAGCCGGTGGAATTGGCGGTACCTATGGCGGCAATCCTCTGTCCTGCGTTGCTGGTTTGGAAACGATTCGCTATATGGAAGACAATCATCTATGTCAGAGGGCGCAGCATATTGGCGATGTAACCATGAAACGTTTGCAAAATCTGCAGGAACGGTGCGCGGCGATCGGCGATGTGCGGGGCTTAGGGGCCATGATTGGCATTGAGCTGGTAAAAGATCGGAAGACGAAAGAGCCTGCTAAGGAAATGGCGGCTAGCGTCATCAAGCTGTGTTTAGAAGACGGTCTCTTGGTGATTGGAGCCGGTATTTACGGAAATGTGATTCGCTTGCTGATTCCGTTGGTGGTTACAGATGCTCAATTGGATCAAGGCCTTGGAATTTTGGAGAGAAACATTCAAAAAGCGGCAGCTACATGCTGATTTTGCGAAGGTAGGCACACTTGGGCAAAGACGCCTGCATCACCTAACTAGGTGTTGCAGGCGTTTTTTATATAAATCAGCGTGTAAATGTTATGTTGTGGTTTTTAAGAGGGGGGGCTGTACATGGAAAAACGAGAGTTTGCCAAGGAAAATCTAAAGAAAGACTTAAAAAATCGACATATTCAATTGATTGCCATTGGCGGGGTTATTGGCGTGGCTTTGTTTATGGGTTCCGCTTCCGCCAGCAAGATGGCGGGGCCGGCGTTGACGCTGGCGTATGCTCTGGGCGGCGTCGTTATGTACTTTGTGCTAAGGGCCTTGGGAGAAGTCACGGTGGAACATCCTGTGTCCGCTTCCTTTTCTGGATATGCTAAAACTTTTTTCGGACCTACGGTTTCTTTTATTACCGGTTGGACTTATTGGTATCAGTGGGTAGTTTTGGCAATGTGCGAAATTGCCGCTGTAGGTATTTACGCGCGATACTGGTTTGTTGATACGCCGCAATGGTTGGCGGCGCTGGTTTGCTTAGGGGTGATTGCAGCGGTGAATTTGGCCGCCGTCAAATATTACGGAGAGTTTGAATTTTGGTTTGCTCTAATTAAAGTGGTTACTATCATAGGGATGATTTTCTTAGGATCCGCTATGATTTTGTTTGGCATCGGAAATGGCGGCGAGGCGATTGGCTTTTCAAACTTATGGGCGCATGGAGGCTTCATGCCGTTTGGCCTGAAAGGCGTTGCCATGGCCTTGGTTATGGTAGTTTTCGCCTATGCTGGTGTTGAAATGATTGGTATTACAGCAGGAGAAGCGGAAGATCCGAAGCATTCTTTGAAATCAGCCATTGATAAAGTGTTCTGGCGTATCCTCATTTTCTATGTTGGTACGATGACGGTTATTCTTTCCATTTGTCCCTGGGATACATTGCCTAAAGGGGTAAGCCCGTTTGTGATTATCTTTGAACGCATGGGAATTCCCTATGCGGCAGGAGTTATGAACTTTGTTATTCTTTCCTCGGCGGCGTCCTGTCTGAACAGCTGTATCTATGTGTGCGGGCGGATGCTTTATGGGTTATCTCTACGGGGAGAAGCTCCCCGGTTTTTGGGAACTCTTTCCAAGCATCAAGTTCCTGCCAATGGGATTTTATTTTCCAGCGCCGCTTGTCTAGTTGGCGTATATTTAAACTTTTCCTATCCAGATACGGTGTTCTATTTTATGTCGGCGTGTACGGTCACTGGATGTATTTGGACTTGGGCTCTTATTATGTGTATTCACTTAAAATGGCGCAAAGGACTAAGCGAAGAGCAATTTAGTCGGTTGCAGTATAAGATGCCTCTTTTTCCGTACGCAAATTACGGCGTGTTGCTTTTCTTGGGGGCTGTTGTATTAGGGATGAGTTATGATCCGGATAATTTAGTGGGCCTTTACGTGGCGCCCTTCTGGTATGGAGGCTTATTCTTGGCATATCAAGTCTTGAAGAGCCGCAATAAAGCGGTCGCCGTAGTGGAAGAACGTTGCCAGGTTAATTGAAAAGATGATATGACCCCAATAAGTTAGACTTTATAGCGTATCAGCTTTTACTGATACGCTATTTTTTATGCGGCATTAAGACGAAGGGCCATGTTTAAAGATAAGTTAGACTTAGAAATTGTAATAAAATGTAATTGACTATAGTTGCCTAGGAAGTTAGACTAAATTTACAATATAATGATTCTAGTCATGTAATGATTTCTAATAAAATTGTAAAAAGCAAACTTGCCGAAAGGTAAGGACGCAAAGCTATGGGTCTAAGGACGATTGTCTATGATTGCCAAGTTGCCGGGGCATATAGCCATAAAAATACCGGCCCAATTTTGGCCGGTATTTTTTTATAGAAAAAGTTGAACCAATAAGCCGGTAAAATAATCGCGTAACAGGCGTCGAGGCCATGTCATGAGACCTGTGAAAAATCAAGCTAGGGTTAATAAATAGGAAGTCTAGGAGGTTTATACTTGCAGCACAAAAAAGGATTTTTGCGAAATTGGCAATTTCTAAAACGCTTTCTTTTATTTGGCTCTGCGTGTTTGCTTATCATTGTGTGGACGAGTACGTTGAGCTTGCTTTATTTTGAACATCGAACCGTGATGGAAGAAGCCAAGCATGATTGCGAGCGTATGGGGATGGCTTTTGAAGAGCATGTTCGTCGTGTGCTGAATACAAATGAATTTTACTTAAATCATATGAGAGACGAATATGAGCAAACCTATACCAGGACTCCAGGGCTGGAAAGACTTTTTCGGCAAATTCGTTTGGATCCTATATTAGCAGCCGGTATAGTAGATAATAAAGGGGATTTTGTCTTAAATACGATTGGTGAAGGCCAAGGAATTAATATCGCGGATGTTCCTCATTTTTTGTACCATACCGAAAGTGGTCGTGATGAACTATATATTGGAAAGCCGTACAAAGGAAAAACATCTCAACGGCTTAGTATTCATTTAACGAAGCGCTTGGCCTATCCAGATGGACAATTTGCTGGCGTGGCCATTATTGCAATGAAACCAGAGTATTTTTCTTCTTTTTATCAGGAAATGAATTTTTCTCGGAACTATACGATTCGCTTTATCGGATTAGATGGTGTTGTGCGGGCTAGTGGCCGTGAAAGTGAAATTGGTAATAACCTAAGTCAGGATCCCGTTTTTCAACAATTGGAAGAACAAGAAGATATTATAACTAAAAGCTATGGAGATTTTCTGGCAACACAAACGAAGGAGACGTTGGTCGAAAGCTATAGAAAGATGCAAGACTATCCCCTTGTTATTCAAGTAGGGACTTCGCAAGACGTATTGAACTTATACTACCAACATAGAACCATATCTTTGCTGGCGGCGTCTATGCTTAGCCTGGGCATTGTTTTGGCAGCTAGCTATATGTTATCTAGTCTTCGTAAACAACATAAAGAAGAGCTATGGCTCCGTACATTTATCGCACATACGCCCATCGTGTTTTATGCATTAGATAGCTACGGGAGCTTTACTCTTTCTGAGGGGGAAGGCTTGCAAAACGACGGCTCCCAGGGAACTCGTCGTGAAGTGGGCGCATCGGCTTTTGCGGTTTATAAAAATCATCCAGAGCTTGTGAATCAAGTGCAACGTGCGCTGCTAGGGGAAACGGTTATAGGAGAATTCTTGTTTCAAGCTCGCTGGTGGAGCCACCAGCTAATCCCTTTGAAAAATGAAAGTGGCTCAGTATGGGCTGTTGTAGGCGCCGCCTTTGATATTACGGAGCGGGTCCAAGCAAAACAAAAACTGCAGGAACATTACGAGCAGTTAAGCGCCACCCATGAAGAGTTGCTTGCAACGGAGGAAGAACTGCGCGAGCAATATCAAAAAACGGCGCAGGTGAATCATGATCTGCTTTCGCATAATGCGTTGTTGAAAGCGTTAAGTGAAGTATCTTCCCAATTGTTGGCTCAAAAAGATGTGGATAGCTTGCTAGCGATTATTATTTCCTGGGCCACAAGGAGTACTGGCTCTGTACATGGAACCGTAGGGCTGCTGGACGAAACGAAACAGCTTATCGTAGGACTAGGCGGAGTCGGGTTGTTTGCTCAAAAGGAGCATTTTGGAATCAAGCTTTCCTTAACATCTGGAATTATTGGCGAAGTACTTCGCACAAAAGAAGCTTGTATTGTGAACAATTATAAAGAGTGGCCGAAAAGGAATACGCATCCTTCGTTGGCGGAAGTTTGTTGCTTTGCCATGGTGCCCATGAAGAAGGAAGACCGTATCCTCGGCGTTATTGGTATTGCCTTTACGGAGGAGAATCGTGTTTTTGGGGAAAAAGAAATGAATACGCTGATTCCGTTTGCGGAGCTGGCAGCCATTGCCGTTGATAATGCGCAAACCATGAAAGCCTTAGCAATCAGCCAAAAACAAGCGGTGGATATTTTTGAAGCGGCAGGGGATGGTTTGATCGTCTTTGATGGTGAAAACGGCGCCATACTGAGAGCAAATCGAAGGGTTGAAGAACTTTTTCAATGTTCACAACAAGAGCTGCAAGAGAACGGTTTAGAGGTACTGGTACAAGGGGTACAGCAAGAGAAAACCTTGCAAGTGATTCGAACCGTTGTTGCAGAGGGGGCGTATCCAATTTATGAAAAAGAGTTTCAGGCTCGAAACGGTAAACGGCTAATTTTAGAAGTTAGTGCAACGACCGTGGAATTTGAAAATAAGACGTGTTGCTTGGCTGCCCTTCGCGATATCACTGCGAGACGTGAAGCGGAAGAGCACGCACAGTATCTGATGCAGCGCGATAGTATGACCGGTGTGTATAATCGATCATTTTTTGAAGCGGACCTCGGAAAAATGAAAACAGAAGAGAAACGAAATATTGGTATTTTAGTTTGCGATGTGGATGGCCTTAAATTGATCAATGACACGTTAGGGCATGCGCAAGGCGATTTGTTGTTAAAACGAGTAGCCGCGTTGTTAGAAGAAGAATTGTCATTTCCAGATTATGTTGCCAGAGTTGGCGGAGATGAGTTTGTAGTAGTTTGCTTTGATACTTCGCCAACTAGCATGGAAGAATTAGAGAAAACCTATCAAAAACGCTTGCAAGACTATAATGAGACGTACTTGCAATTGCCGGTGAGCTTGTCGATGGGGTGGAAAATTGCGGAGTATTCCTCTGAAGCGGAACAGGCCTTAAAGTTGGCAGATTCCTATATGTACCGTCAAAAAATACACCAAAGTCATAGTGTGCGACATTCGATCGTTCAGACATTAATGAAGGCGTTAGAAGAACGCGATCATATTACAGAAGGCCATGCGGACCGTTTGAGTGTTATGCTGGAGGAAATGGGGCGCTGTCTTGGCTTGCCTAGCAGTGCGGTTGCCGATTTGCGTTTGTTTGCCAAATTTCATGATATGGGCAAGGTGGGGATTCCCGACAGCATTTTGAAGAAACCGGGAAGGCTGACGCCGGATGAAATGAAGATTATGCGACAACACTGCGAAATTGGTTTTCGTATTGCAAAAGCTTCCATTGATTTGGAGCCGATTTCAGATTGGATTTTAAAACATCATGAAAACTGGGATGGTTCAGGATACCCATTGGGTCTAGCGGGCGAAGAAATTCCTTTGCAGTGTCGGATATTGAGTATTGTGGATGCTTATGACGCTATGACTAGTGATCGGCCTTATCGAAAAGCAATGACAAAGAAGGACGCTATTGAAGAATTGCTTCGTTGCAGCGGTTCGCAATTTGAACCGAAACTGGTTGATTCGTTTTTGGCATTGCTAGCAAACAACGACTGTGATTGTTAAAAACGTATAATAAGCCATATCTGGCATGAAGAAAAAACCGTTCCGCCGGGAACGGTTTTTTCTTCATCATGCGTCGTGTTAAAGGGAGGTGTGTGCGTGCTAAAAGTGGGGGATGAGGCGGTAAGATACGATGAGAAAACTTTTATTGTGTAGTTTTTTTTGCATCAGCAGAGCCTGCGAGACGGTGCTGAGGATATAATTCCTTAGCCACTATTTTCGCTTGCGTTTCACTAAGGCCAGCCCCGGTAATCAGATCACTCACTGTATTGTGAGTACGAGCTGTCTTTAGCTTGCTTTTAGAAGCCGCTTCGCGTTCGGCAGGCGTCATTTTTTTTGCCTTTTTATATTCTTCACGGCGATCTGCATCTTTTTTCTTATACATATCAATGATTTTCCCTTTTTGCTGATTGGTTATGGTTCCTTGCGCAACCAGCACTTTTAGGGTTTCCTCTGTGCGCTGCATAAATGTTTTAAAGTAATCTTGCTGTGGTGCGGCTTGAGGAGCGCCAGCCAGAGCGACTCCGGAAAAACTGAAACATAGTAAGCCGAGAAAAAGGAAAAGGCAAAGTTTTTTTAAATGCATGAGTAGCATTGGCGAGTCCTCCTAATTGCTGATCTTACTATATTGTAGACGCAAAACAAGGAATGTTTCAACGCTTTTTTGATAAATTGGGAAATGAGTCTAACGAGAATACTTTCTAAAAAGCAGGAAGACAAGAAGAAAGATTTTTTTGACAATATTTAGTGAATTCGGCTTTCTCCTAAAGGAATAGGCAAAGTTTTGTTGAAATAAAACATAAAATGATAACTATGTAATGTTGTAAGGAGGTTGTAAAAGGAGGCGATGGCATGAAGAGGTTGCTCGGAATTCTCGTTTTAGTAGGATGTTTAACCGTTTGGCAAACAGGAATTTGTGCTGCATATACGGTGACATCTCCGTTCGGTATGCGCATACACCCGATTAGTGGTACATGGCAGTTTCATAATGGCGTGGATTTAGCTTTGGATTATGGTACGCCGATTGGAACCTTATGGGATGGGCAGGTTATTTATGCGAATCAATGGAGTGGTTATGGTAATTGTATAGTCGTAGCTCATGCTAATGAAGTGTATACGCTTTATGCCCATTTAAGCCGGCTTGCGGTGAATGAGGGAGCGTATATAGGAGCGGGAACATTAGTAGGGTATGTAGGGAACAGCGGGTATTCAACGGGGCCGCATTTGCATTTAAGCATTTGGCAGGGAAGCCAATGGATCGATCCGTTGAGTGTAATTGGACAATAGGAGCAAACTATTCTTAATTAAAAACTGAAAATTTAATATAATCAGTAAATATAGCAGGAATTATAATTGCGCTAGTGAATAGGTATTAATAAAACGTTTTGGAATGCGAGATGGGGGGGATGATTCGTGAAAGTAACCATGACCAATCGGAAATTACTGCTTGTGGCGTTGGCAATTAGTTTAGTGACGGCAACCTTGGCCTATCAGTACTTAAAAGGAGCTAGCGCTCTAAAAAACGAAGGAGAACTGCAAACGGTAGTGGTAGCGAAAAGCGATATTATACCCAAAATGCGCCTGACGGCGGAAATGTTGAAAGAAGAAAAAGTCCCTGGGAAATACGCGCAGCCAGGTGCTATCACTTCCTTATCTTCCTTGGTGGGAGTGGTGGCCAAGGACAGCATTGGCGCTGGGGAGCAGATAACAGAACGTCGGCTGCTTCTGGACATGAAGGGAGTAGGTTTTACTGGTATTATCCCTCAGAACAAGCGGGCGATGGCGCTGGCGGTTACGGAAGCCAACAGTGTCGGCGGTTTGATTAAAGTCGGTGACTATGTGGATGCTCTTGTAAGTTTTGATTCAGGCAGTGTTGGTGAGAATGCCAGCAGGATGCTGCTACAGAAGCTGTTGGTTCTAGCGGTGAATCGGGAAACCGGCCTAGATTCGGGAGATAAAACGGTAACGAAGGAAGCAAGCAAAACGGCGACAGTGACTGTGGCAGTGGACCCCGAAGATGCGCCTAAGCTTTTTTTGGCGCAAGATAAAGGAAAAGTATCGTTGGTGCTTCGACCCTATCTGGCCATGCCGGAGCAAGTAGTAGCGCAAGTAATGACGCCTAGAGATTTAGTAGGGTCTCATGCGGCCCCGACAGCTAAAGAAAGTTCTCCGAATGCGCCTTCCATTTTTCCGACAGCAGCTCCGCCGGTGTTGCCTCCGGCAATGGGCGTGCCAGGAGGAAGTAGCAGCGGCGGTGCGGGTGGCGTAATGGTAATCCGCGGCACCAAAACGGAGTCGGTAGCTGTAAATTGAGGATGGAGGGAAGCAGATGAAACGATGGATTTATATCATAGCAGTCATTATGGTTCTGGCTTTTGCGTCTTCAGCGTCGGCGGCCTCCTTGTCAGTAGGGATTAACCAATCGAAAGTGATAGAGATGTCCGGCCTTACGCGCGTAGCGATTGCCAATCCGGAAATTGCGGACGTGATGGTAGTATCGAGTTATGAATTTTTGCTGGTAGGCAAAAGCACAGGGAAAACGACTTTGCAGGTATGGGCAGATAATGGTCTTAGTACTTATGATGTAGAGGTTTCCTCTAACGATCCAGGGGCAGCAGTAGAGGTGCAGGCGTTAGTAGGAGCGGACGGCATTCGAGTCAACAAAATTAATAAAACTATTGTGTTGGAAGGAAAAGTTAACAGCCAATACCAAAAGCAGCGGGCGGAAAAAGTAGCAGGGGCATATGCTGAGAAAGTGGTCAATTTATTAGAAATTGTTCATCCAATCCAGGTGAAGCTGGAAACGATGATCCTGGAAATTGACCGCAGTAAGGTCAATAATTTGGGAGTTACCTGGGGCAATCTCAATGGCGGCATTGTAAATCCAGGCAGCTTCCAAGCAGGGCAAAGTCAGACCAACAGCTATGCTTCTAGTAGAGTGTTTGGTAATTTTGGAACTTATCAAAACATCAATGCTCAGGTTTTGGCATTAGTACAAAAAGGGGACGCTAAGATTCTTTCGCGACCAAATGTAATTACCTTAAGTGGTGATAAAGCGAATATTATGGTAGGCGGGCAAATACCCATTCCCGTGAGTAACCAAAATGGGCAGATTTCTGTCGAGTGGAAAGAGTATGGTATTAAATTGGATATTGAGCCCCAGGTTAATTCCGATGGCCTGATCCAAAGTCGTATCAAGTCAGAAGTAAGTTCCATGGAATGGAACAGCACCCATCGTATTAAGATTGGAACAAACTTGGATATTCCACCGCTCAAAATGAATAAAGCGGAAACTGTGCTGGCTCTTTCTTCGGGGCAGACGATGGCATTAGGCGGTTTAATTAACCGAGAAGTTACTAAAGATATTACCAAACTTCCTTTCTTGGGCGATCTGCCCATTATTGGCAGCCTCTTCCGGAGTACCTCTTTTAATAGCGGTGAAACGGAATTGGTAATTTTGGTTACTCCGACCCTGGTGAACCCTGAAGAGTATCAACCGTCGACGACACAGGAAATGAAAGAGTTGTTGAAGGAAGATCCATGGGGGGGGGGATAAAAATGACAGAAAAGATAAGGGTGCTGCTAGTTGATGATAACGAAGACACACTGCGTAACATTACAGAGCTGTTAAGTTACCATGAAGAAATTGCGTTAGTGGGCAAAGCGAATACGGCCCAAGAAGGATTGGCGCAGGCTGCGGCATTACAGCCGGATATCGTCCTCATGGACGTGAATATGCCGGGAATGAATGGCATTGAAGCGGCGGAGGTTATGCAGGATCAAGCTCCTAATGTCAGTATCATTATTATGAGCGTGCAAGGGGATCAGGAGCATTTGCGACGCGCGATGATCGCCGGAGCCAAAAACTATCTCATCAAACCATTCAGCAGTGAGGAAGTCATTTCGGCGATTAAGCAGGTGGCGGATCTGGAACGACGGCGTCGGAGATTGCTGCAGATGCCGTCGAAAGGAAGACGGGAAGGACGGATTATTACGGTCTTCAGTACCAAGGGCGGTATTGGCAAGACGCTGATTGCTACGAATCTTTCCGTTGCTCTGGCGGAGCATACCGGGTGCTCTACGGTATTGGTAGATGGTTATTTGCAATTTGGCGATGCGGCGTTGTTTTTAAACTTGATGCCCCAAGCGACCATTGCAGATTTGATTAAGGATTTAGACCAAATGGACGAAGGTGTAATCCGCAGCTATCTGACTCCCTATAGTTCCCGACTGAGCGTCTTGGCGGCGCCGCATCGGCCGGAAGAAGCGGAAAGCATTTCAGGAGCGCAGATGGCGGAGATTCTGACTAAACTAAAGGGGATGTTTGATTTGGTGGTGGTGGATTCGCCGCCAAGCTTTGCGGATTTTATGCTGAACATTTTGGATGTGTCCGATATGATTATCGTGGTGTCCTCATTAGATTTGCCGACGATAAAGAACATCAAAATGTGTTTGGAAATTATGGATTCTCTAGGCTATCCAAGAGAGAAACTCTTGCTCTTGCTAAACCGAGCTAATTCCGAAGGCGGCATGACGAGAGTGGAAGTCGAAGATACGTTGAAGCGAAGCTTCGACATGGTATTGCCCAGTGACGGCGTAAACGTCTTGGGGTCTGTGAATCGAGGGATTCCGCTTGTGGTGGGGAATCCGGATACGCCTATTGCCCAAGCATTCTTCCAATTAGCCCAAATTTTGGCGTATGGAGAAGTGAAAGCCCCGGCGAAGAAGGTGGAAGGCGGTTTTATGGCGCGCTTAAAACGGGCGTTTAAGAAATAGCGGGCCTCTGTAAAGGAGGTGTGAACATGGCGTTTATTATTGCATTACTGATCTTTTTGACGACTTTGTTGGTATTATGGGTGTTGCGGCGATTCTTGCTGCAGGAACGCAAAGAAATTAGCGAACGCTTAGACACCTATGTATCGAAGCGGGCTAGCGAACGTAACAAGGAGCCGGAAGGGGAGAATCAAGAGAAAGGGATTCGTCACTCTTTTCGTTGGCTGTCTGGGGTGTTGGAGTCGACGCGCTTAGCCAATAAGGGACTGGAACGACGGTTGCTCCAAGGGGGAGTATTGCTACGACCTGGTGAGTTCATCCTTCTTTGTCTCGTTATCGCCGGAGGGGGAATTCTGTTGGGGTTAGTGCTGCTGGGGCAGCATTCAGGGCTCGTTGTTTTTGGTGTGATCGGCTATTTTTTGCCGCATTTTGTGCTGCAGCGAAAAGTTCGCCAACGGGCCAAAGCTTTTGATGCGCAGCTTGGAGATGCGTTGATTCTCATTGCCAACTCGCTACGTACCGGTTATAGCTTTATGCAGGCCATGGACATGGTGGCCAAGGAGATGGCCCCGCCGATCAGCGAAGAGTTTGCCAGAGTCATCCGGGAAATGAGTCTGGGCGTTGCGACGGAAACGGCTATGACTGGTTTAACTCAGCGCGTCGCTAGCGAGGATTTGGACTTGGTTGTAACTGCCATGCTGATACAACGACAGATTGGAGGTAATTTGGCGGAAATTCTGGATAAGATTGCTGGTACTATTCGCGAGCGGGTACGGCTGCGTGGTCACATCCAGACGCTCACGGCTCAAGGGAGGCTGTCAGGACTGATCGTGGGCTTACTGCCCTTTGCCTTAGGTGGATTCATCTTTTTGATGAATCCCGGATATATTTCCGGTTTGTTTACGGATCCTTATGGACAAAAAATGCTGGCCGTGGGACTGGTTCTGCAGGGGGCAGGCGTTTTAATGATTCGTAAGATTATTGATATTGAAGTATGATATGAAAATGAAAGTAGTTACAAATATAGACAAAATGGATACTGCAAACACACGTAAATGTCTGAAAAATTACAGTAAGCAGGATTTATTTATCGTCAAACGACACTTATTGACAAAATTGTGAAAAGTAGTATAATGATATTAGAAGATGATAATAGTGAACGCAAAGATAAAAGTTGTAAACAATGAAAAAATTACTATTGGTTTGGAGGGAGGCTTGAAGGCGAACGGTAGAGGAAAAAAGTGGCGGGTTTCCTGTTTTGAATAAAGGAGGGGACGATCATGCTGCGGAAATTGATGGAATTATTGCGGGGACACAAAGGGCAAACGATGGTGGAATACGCTTTGATTCTGGTTCTGATCTCTATTGTGGCTATTGTGATCATGGGACAGCTCGGGCTTACGATTCAAGGAGTGTTCACAGCAGTTAGAAACGCTCTAATTCCAGCAGCTGGAGGTTGAGGTCGGGGTCGGTGAATGTTTATTTATATGAAAGTTCCAAGACAAAGACGGTAGTTGTTATTGAGTTGGTGATATAAAAACCTCTCTGGCAGATGGTCAGAGAGGTTTTTTAATAGGTGATACTGTTGTAATATGATATAATATAATCAGAAAAGTCGAAAAAATAAAGACGCGATTGTTATGGGCTGTAAAACAGGCGAACCTAGGGGAGGGCTTTCTATGAAAAAACATGGGAAGTATTGCAAACAACAGGGACAAGCCTTAGTGGAAACCGCGTTAACGTTGCTACTTGTGCTTGTTGTTTTTTTGGGGACGACTGAATTTGGCCTTATGTTGCATCAGCATCAGTTGGTGACTCATGCCGCCAGAGAAGGCGCAAGGGCAGCGGCGGTAAGCAATGATGATGCGCAGGTGCGGGCTGTGGTTGTCAATGCAGCTGCTGGGGCTGATCCTGAGGGAATGACCATAGTGATCACGCCTGCTGCTCCTCGGGCGCAGGGCTCTGCAGTGACTGTGACTGTTACCATTCCGACTCATGTAATCAGCGGGATTATTCAAGCGTTTAACCCGCCAACAGAGGTGCAAGGAACAGCAACTATGCGGGTAGAATAGGAGGGAGCAATGATGTGGTATGGCAGGAAGATAGTACAGTTGCTGAAGGAGCCGCGCGGCACAACATTGGTGCTGGTGGCAGCGGCGCTTTTTATGTTGTTGGGAATTTCTGCGCTGGCTCTTGATGCAGGCTTTCTTTATTGGAATAAAGCGCAAGTGCAGACTGCAGCGGATGCGGCCGCGTTAGCAGGAGCGCAAGAGTTGCGGCACAGCCCTGAGGCTGCTGAAAGCGAGGCCAGAGCCTATGCGGCATTGAATGGTAGGGCCACTGATAATGTGACGGTGGACCTGACAGTAGCCAATCAAATTACCGTGACGGTTCAACGAATGGTAGATTTATATTTTGCTCACATTTTTGGAGTACCGCAGTGGCCGGTCCAAGCTACGGCAACCGCTGGCTTGCAACCGGCGACAGGGGTGGCAGGGGTCGTTCCCTTTGGCGTAGCTGTGAACACAGGAGATCTTGCCTTTGGTACACAGGTTACCTTGAAGTACGGCAGCGGCGGTAGCTATTACGGTAACTTCCAGGCTTTGGCTTTGGGCGGGACGGGTGCCTCCAAATATTTGGACAATATTAAACAGGGTTATGATGGCGTAATTCATATTGGCGACTGGGTTCAGACCGAGACCGGAAATATGGCGGGTCCTACTGTCTCTGGAGTTTCTTATCGCGTGAATGCAGATTCGGGGGTGTCGTATACGACGGTGCAGGAAGGATCACCAAGGATTATCATTGTACCCATATTGGAGAGTTTTGAGGTCGTTGGCCGCACTGATGTGCGGGTTTCCGGCTTTGCGGCGTTCTTTTTAGAAGCAACAGGCAAGCAGGGAAATGAAAACTATGTTATCGGTCGCTTCTTAAAGATTGTTACGCCTGGCGAGGGGGGTACTAACCCGGATTGGGGGGTATATACGACCAAACTGATTCGCTGAGTACAGAGAGGGGGATTGGAAATGTCGTCATTACTGAGGCGCAGGATTGAGGCGCAGAAGAAAGCTGCACAGCCGGCGTTAGGCGTACCGGAGGTACTAGAGGAAGCTTTTGTGCCGACAGATCCATATCAGGAACTGAAAAGTCATATTCATCAACGCATTGTAGAGGCTATGAACCAGGAAGAAGGCAAGATTCTTACTAGCAAAAATCCAGACCGTAAGCAGTTGGAAGAGTTTGTCGGTCAAATCTGCAATCAGGTGATGGAAGAGCAGAATGTGCCGATACCAAGGAATGATCGGAATAAGATTATTGATGAAATGATGGATGCTGTTTTGGGCTTTGGACCGATTGATCCATTGTTAAAAGACGAAACCATTTCAGAGGTTATGGTGAACAGAGCTAATCAGATTTATATTGAACGTAAAGGCAAGCTGTTTAAAGCAGATGTTCGTTTTCGCGATGACGCCCATGTAATGCAGATTATCGAAAAAATTGTTTCTCCCTTAGGGAGGCGCGTTGATGAGAGCTCGCCCATGGTGGATGCGCGTTTGCCGGATGGTTCGCGGGTTAACGCTATTATTCCGCCGTTAGCCTTGAAAGGACCGTGCCTGACGATCCGCAAATTCTCTAAAAACCCGTTGACGGTCAGCCGCTTAATCGACTATGGCACGTTGACTAAGGATATGGCGGAATTTCTTAGAGCCTGCGTGCAAGGTAAACTCAATATTGTCGTTTCCGGAGGGACTGGATCCGGCAAGACGACGACGCTAAACGTGCTTTCTTCTTTTATTCCCGGGGACGAACGGATTGTAACTATTGAAGACGCGGCAGAGCTGCAGTTGCGTCAGGAGCATGTGGTAACATTGGAGTCGCGCCCAGCCAACATTGAGGGCAAGGGAGCTATTACTATGCGCGATTTGGTGAAGAACGCTTTGCGTATGAGGCCGGATCGTATTGTAGTCGGTGAGGTTCGCGGCGGAGAAGCGCTGGATATGCTGCAAGCAATGAATACCGGACATGACGGCTCGCTGACCACCGGCCATGCTAATAGCCCCAGGGATATGCTGGCTCGTTTGGAGACCATGGTGCTGATGGCGGGCATGGAGTTACCGGTGCAGGCCATTCGGGAGCAGATTGCATCAGCGGTGGATTTAATTGTGCATCAGGCCCGCTTGCAGGATGGCAGTCGGCGGATCACCCACTTGACGGAAGTGCGGGGCATGGAAGGGAGCATTATTACCCTGCAAGACCTCTTTGTGTTTGATCAAAAAGGCAAGGATGATCATGGGCGGATTGTGGGGCATTTTAAGCCCATGGGCATTCGCCCCAAATTCTACGAGAAGCTGGTGACGAACGGCATTGTTTTGCCGACGGAGCTTTTCTGGGCATCGGAAGAAGAGGGGGGATGGTAAATGGAGTTGCTCATCAGTTTGGGCATGGCCGTAAGCCTGTTTTTGCTCATTTATGCGCTGCTATCCAAGAAAGAAGAGGCTCCCAATACGGCTGGAAAACGGCTGCATGCCTTAGAAAAGAGAAGTTTTGCAAAGGATAAACCTTTGGATGATATGGATAAACCATTTTATCAGCGTGTACTGCTTCCTTTGTTGGCATCGATAGGGGAGGGCCTGGCAGGGTTGACTCCCAAGTCGTTGCAGAAGGCGGTAGAAACGCGCTTGGTAATGGCCGGCATCACCTTGGGAACGAATGAATTTCTTTTTATTTGGGCTTTGGTGGTTATTCTGCTCCCGATGGGCGTTGTGAGCGGCATGCAGTTGGTCCATTTGCCGATGGATATTGTCTGGAAAGCAGGTCTGCTCTGCCTGATATTTGGGGCCTTGTTGCCTTTTGTCTGGCTGAATAATCAAGTGCAGGCGCGTAAGAATCGGATTCAAAAAGACTTGCCGGGGACTTTGGATTTACTGACGGTGAGCGTGGAAGCGGGGCTTGGCTTTGACGGAGCATTGGCGAAGCTGACGGAGAAGATGAAAGGCCCTTTGGTGGATGAGTTTGGCCGGGTATTAAAGGAGATGCGCATGGGCGTGGCGCGGCGAAAGGCCATTGGAGACATGGGGCGCCGTTGTGATGTGCCGGATTTGTCCTTGTTTACGGCAGCAATTATTCAAGCGGATCATCTGGGGGTCAGTATCGGCAATGTATTGCGGGTGCAGGCGGTGAGTATGCGGGAGCGGCGTCGGCAGCGTACTGAGGAAAAAGCAATGAAAGCGCCGATTAAAATGTTGGTACCTTTAGTTTTTTTCATCTTTCCCTTTTTGTTTATTATTATTTTGGGACCGGCAGTATTGCAGCTGATGAAAACCACTCTTTTCAAGTGAACCGGCCATGCTGTTATCGAATTGAAAGCGCAGCTATAGAGAGGAGCGGGCGTTATGCAACTGCGCAATCTTTCTCGCAGCAATCAGGTGTTGGTAGAGGAACTGCAAGTGGCGGATACGGTGTGGAAACGTTTGCGAGGGCTGTTGGGGCGAACACAGTTTGGGAAAAATGAGGGGATGGTTATTGTGCCCTGTAATGCGGTTCATACCATTGGTATGGCGTTTGCTCTGGATTTGCTGTTTTTAGGGTGTGATGGCACCATCTTGAAAGTGGAACCAGATGTGCGTCCCTGGCGCATGCGCTTTTGCTGGAAAGCCCATGCGGTCGTGGAACTTCCCTCGGGAAGTTTGAAGCATTTGTCTTGCCAAGTTGGCGAACAGGTTGCTTGGAACTAAATAGAGCATATTGCAAAGGCTGTTGTCTTGTTTATATAGGCAATGGCCTTTTAATTTACAAAGTAGGAATGCTGGGGAAAATGGCGAAATTAAATTATATGAACAACATATAAGGAGGGCGCTGAATGGGAATGGGAGCGATAGGGATAGGAATCATTCTGGGACTGGTTATCGGTAATTTTCTCGCAATTTGTATCTATCGCATTCCCCGTCAGCAATCGTTATGGGGAGGGAGAAGGCTATGCCCGCAATGCCAGGCTGCTCTGGGATGGCTAGATACACTTCCTTTGGTAGGATATCTGTTGAATCATGGCCGTTGCCGCTATTGTCATAAAGAAATGGGAAAGCTGCAAATAACGGTGGAATTGGCAATGGCTATAGTAGGCGGTATTGCGATGTGGCAAGGAGAATCGTGGCTGCAAAGCGGAACGTTCTTGATTTTAGCTGCGTTTTTATTGCTGATTTCATTCATAGATTACGAGTGGCAGCTAATTTTTGACAAAGTTTTGGTTGCTTTTGCAGTAAGCGGCTTGGCGATCAGTGTTTTAGGAAATGAATCGTGGCTGCAAGCGCTTTTGGCGCACGGTCTTTCCGTTCTTAGCGGCGGCGCTGTTATGGTGGTGATTGCGTTGGCCAGCCGTGGCGGCATGGGCGGAGGAGACGTCAAGTTTGTTATGGCTGCAGGATGCTGGTTAACGGTGTCGCAATTGTTTTTGATGTTGCTGACGGCTTTTTTTGCAGGCGGTCTAATAGGGGGCGTGCTGTTGCTTTTGGGTCTTAAGGGGCGCAAAGATTACATCCCTTTTGGACCTTTTTTGGCGCTAGGCTGTTGGATTGCTTATTTTTATGAGCGGCAGCTGCTGCATTGGTATTGGCAGGGGATTTTTTAAAGCGGGCCCTATGTCCCGCGTGGCGTGCACCGTCAAGAATTGAAATTTTGCCTGTAGCCTGGACTGTATTGAGACATAAGTTTCAATACAGTCCTTTTTTGTTTTTTACAATACTTTTCGTTTGGATTTTAGTGAAAAAAACAGAGAAATAAGGTACTCTGATAACAAGATAGAGAAAACAGACGGAGGTGTAGACTGTGCAGCAAGCCTGGCGATCCTTGAAGCTTCCTGGAAAGGGCATTATTTCTTTGGTGGGAGCTGGCGGGAAGACCTCTTTAGCGTTATCTCTGTTGGCGGAAGCCCAAGAAAAACAGTTGACTACTGTTCTGACGACGACGACAAAAATGCATTGGAAGCAACTGGCTCAATTTCGGCCGATTGTTTGCGACTCAGCCGCAGAAACGGCAGGGAGGCTGGCTTTGCGGCAGTCTTTGGGGCAGACGGCCGCTTGGATCGGCGGTTGGCTTGGCGAGAAAGCGGTAGGAGTAGAACCGGAAGAAGTGGATTGGCTGCTTGAAATGTTGCCGGAGGCGGTTATTTTGGTGGAAGCGGATGGCGCCAAGGGGTGCTGGTTGAAAGCGCCGGCTTGTCATGAACCGGTAGTTCCTTCCGAAACGGCTGTGACCATTGGCGTCCTTAATATACGGGCTTTGGGGAAACGGCTGGAACAACGGTTTGTTTATCGACTGCCCGAAGTTTGCAGCATACTGGGCAAAAAACCGGGCGAGTATGTGGATTTACAAGACTATGTACTATTGGCGACGTCTTCCAGAGGGGTTTTTCAATACGCCCAGGGCCGGCGCTTGCTATTGCTTACAGGGGGAGAGAAAAACAGTGATTTTCCGCTGGCGGAGTTTGCGGCTTGCTTGCAGTTGGAACAGGCGGATATAGAGCTTTGCGCTTTAGCTCATCGCAACTCTAAAACGTCGCGGCTGGAAATAATGGAGGTGCAAGAATTGTGAGCGTATCAATTGGCGCTGTGGTTTTGGCTGCAGGTATGGCAGTTCGTATGGGGCGACAGAAATTGCTGCTGCCGTTAGATGGAAAGCCAATGCTGACTCATGTGCTGGAAGTGGTGGCGGAAGTTCCCTTTGCAAGTCGGGTTGTTGTTATTGGCGAGCCGAAAGAGGAATTGGCAGACTTATGTGAGGCACAAGGCATTCCTAGCATTTTTAATGAAAAACGCAAGAGTGGACAAGCTTCTTCCATCTGTCTAGGTTTGGCTGAATTGAGGGATGGCTTAGACGGAGTGCTTTTTTTGCAAGGAGATCAGCCGTTGGTTACGAAATCCTTGTTAAAGAGAATGTTGGAAACGTTTCAACAAATACATGATTCTAAGGCTATTTTGGTTCCGATGCATGCCGGGGTAATGCGCAGCCCAATTTTATTTGGGGCGCATTGGTTGAAGGAATTGGCGTTGCTGAAAGAAGATTGCGGCGGCAAGGAATTGGTACGGCGTTATCCGGAACATGTAAAAACGCTGGCTTGGGCGGAGCCGTTTGTTTTTGAAGATGCAGATACATGGGAAGAATATTTGCGGCTTCAACGGTTACTGGAAACACAAAGTAAGGGATAAAACTATTTTATTCCTTGCTTGTATATTTCCAGGATGCGGTTGTCGCGAAATAAAATAACCAAAGCGCTGTCATCTTCATTGCGCCAGACCATGAAGTAAGTACTGGCTGCTGATTCGAGTTGTCCTTGAGGTACGGTGACGGAAGAAACTTCCTGGCCTTCGCGGCGCAACAGGCGCGCTGTTTCTTCATAAGTCATGCCAGGGTGCAACTGCGTTATATCCTTAGCTGTAATGAGCTGCGCTGCGGGTGGCTCTTTTTCAGAGACAGAGGAAAAAGCGAAGGATAAAAGCAGGGCGATAAGACCGAGAAACAGAACGGTGCGCGGTCGAAGCGACGTAGGAATTTGATTCGGGAGCATGTAATTTAAGCCTCCTTGTAAAATAAAAGAAAACTGATAGTTCTCTGGCAGAATTCTTCGTAGCGGCCGCAAATCCTTTTGTGACGGCTTCTGCAGCGTGTAGTCCTTTTTTTGACAAACCAGGAGAATGACAGTACAATAAAGAAAGCATTCCGACGTACGCTGCACGGCGTGCGTCGTTCCTGCTTTTTAAGGGGATGAAAGTCGCTGATTCCTTGGAAAATGCAACAACGGAAACGAGAGGTCGGATAGGATGGTTCTTGTTGAAGAACAGGTTCGCTTTGCGGAAACGGACGCCATGGGAGTGGCGCATCATGCCAATTATTTTCGCTGGTTTGAAATTGGCAGGGTAGCGCTGTTGAAAAAGGCGGGAGTGTACTTAAACGATCTGATGGCGCAAGATGTTTTATTTCCAATTACAGATGTATCTTGCCAGTATCGGGCATCGGCGAGATTTGACGATGTATTGGCGATTGAGACCAAGCTGGTAAAGGCGTCACGCGTGAAACTGGTCTTTTCTTACCGCGTGATACGGTTGGCAGATCAAACGCTTTTGGCGACGGGAAAGACACAAAACGCGTTTACCAATGCCGCTGGACGTGTTGCGCGTGTAGAACCTGAATTATATGAACGGTTGAGCAGGTGGGTGGAAGATGACTGGAAAGCATAAAGCGCCGATTGGCGTATTTGATTCCGGCGTGGGCGGTTTGACGGTGGTTCAACAGCTGCGTCGTCTGCTGCCGTCGGAGGATATCCTCTATTTTGGCGATACGGCTCGCGCACCTTATGGCGGCAGGGAGCCGGCAGAAATTTGCTTGTTTATGGGGCAGATTCTTCAATTTATGGAAGAACACGGTGTGAAACTGGCTGTAGTAGCCTGTAATACCATGACTGCTTGGGGCTTGGCGGATATGCAAGGGCGGTTTCCTTTCCCGGTAATCGGCATGGATAGCGGCGTGTCTCAGGCTTTGCAGGCTAGTCCCGGGAAGCGTATTGGCGTTATCGCTACTGCGGCAACGGTAAATAGCGGTAAGCACGAACGAGATGCGCTTGCGTTGTGTTCCGATGCGCACTTTTTTGGACAGCCTTGCCCCGAATTTGTACCATTGATTGAGCAGGAACGGCTAGCGTCTTCCGAATTGAGGCAGGCGGCAGTATCCTATTTGCAGCCGTTGCGGCAGGCGGAAACGGAAGCTGTAATATTAGGATGTACGCATTATCCGGTGATTGGAAGCTTGCTGCAGGAAATTCTGGGCGAGGGCGTAGCGCTGATTGATCCGGCGGAGGCTACGGCGCAAGCGGCTAAGCGGTTTTTGCAGGAACAAGGGATGGAGGCGCCGCAGCGGCAAGGAAGCTTGCGCTTGTATGTATCCGGCGAGCCATTGCGGGCGCAACGCCTAGCAGCTATGATTTTACAGGATGCGCAGGTGAAAATTATGCATGCGTCGATGGAAAAACAAGAAATTAACCGTTTGGAGGCATGAAAGTGGAATTACTAGCAGTGTTGATTTTGCTTGTAGGTTTAGGCATTTTAGGTGTATGGATTTACATTGTACGTCAAGGCGATGCGGAGATTGAGATTTTGACGGCGCAACGCACGGAGTTGCAATTGGTTTCCGTCGAAGACGGCAAAGGGGTTTTTTCTGCGCAGATTCCTTTGTTTAATTTGGCGTCTCAAGATGGGATTATCTTGGACGCATTTCCGCGCCATTTGTTGCCGCAGGAGCAGTATGACGCTGCGCGAGTGGAATCTCGCCTAGAGTTGCTTACGGCGCCGCGTGAAGACGGATATTTTGAAGCGGTTATCATTGAAGGAAACAAAGGGAATACCTTGGTTTTGACCGTGGCGTTGACTGCTAAAAACGGGTCGTTGGCTGAGGCTGTAGCGAGTATGGCGGATATGCCAGTGGAACTGTACTACCAGGTAGTGGGCCGAGGAGAATGCGCATTGCATAAGGAACGGCTAGTTCTGCCTGCTGCGGAATTTAAAACGGCATTTTCGGCGCAAGCGGTTGTTCCGGATGCCGTGGAATCGGAAACGCAGCCAGCGATGGCAGAAGAGGAGGCGTAATCATGGAGAAGCTTGAATTAGTGCCAGTGCGCACGCGCATTTTGACGCCTGCAGATAATATTGTCGACGCCATCGAAGCGTATGGTAAAGACTTAATCGGACCGGATGATGTGGTCTCGGTAGCGGAAAGCGTAGTCGCCATTACCCAGGGACGGATGGTGCGTCCGGAGGAGATGAATCCCTGTTTTTTAGCGCGGGTTCTGTGTCGCTTTATTCCGCAAAAAGCAAGCTTGAGCAGTATTTACGGCATGCAGCTGGCCATGGACGCCGCTGGTAAATGGCGGATTGCTTTTTGGCTCTTTGTAGGCATGCTGGCGAAACTATTTGGGAAATCTGGCGTGTTTTACGCTATGTCTGGCGAACAAACTCGCTTGATTGACGACGTGACGGGGACCATGCCTCCTTTTGACAAGCATATTGTATTAGGACCGGAGGACCCTGAAGGAGTCTCAAAAGAGATTAAAGAACGTTTGGGATGCTTTGGCGCTGTAGTAGCGGATGTGAATGATTTGAAGCGTTCTTACGTACTGGGCGGTTCACCGGGAGTGGATTTGCGCAAGGTGGAGAAAATGCTGATTGATAATCCTTTTGGCAACGCTTCACAAAAGACCCCTATAGTCGTAATCAAAAATTATGCTAAAATTGCTTCGCATTATCGAGTTTAAACAAGCTGACGGCCACGAAGACAATTGTCTTTGTGGTCGCTTTTCTAAAGCTAACAGGAGGCAGTCATGAAACGAATTGACGGACGTACGCCAGCGCAGATGCGCAAGGTGAATATTCAAAGAGACTATATGCGCTATGCTGAAGGGTCGGCTTTGATCGAAGTGGGGAATACACGGGTTTTATGCGCGGCGACCATAGAGGACAAGGTTCCGCATTTTTTAAGAGGCAGCGGCGAGGGCTGGATTACAGCAGAGTATGCGCTTTTGCCCCGTTCGACGCAGGTGCGTAATGTGCGCGAGTCGGCCAAAGGGAAAGTCACGGGCCGAACGCATGAGATTCAACGCTTGATAGGCAGGGCGCTGCGCAGCGTAGTGAATCTCAAAGCATTAGGAGAACGAACCGTATGGATTGACTGCGATGTATTGCAAGCCGACGGCGGTACTAGGACGGCTTCGATTACCGGTGCATTTATCGCCTTGGTGGATGCAGTCAATACGATTTATGATGAAAAACGCCCTTTTGCAGTTACTGACTTTTTAGCAGCCTCTAGTGTAGGGATTGTGGACGGACAGGCCTATTTGGATTTGTGCTATGAAGAAGACTCCAAGGCGATTGTAGATATGAATGTGGTCATGACCGGTAACGGGCGTTTTGTAGAGGTCCAGGGAACGGGCGAGCAACGTCCTTTTGCCCGGGAGGAGCTGGCGGACATGCTGGCTTTGGCGGAACAAGGCGTTGGGACTTTGATTGAATACCAAAAGGATGTTCTTGGCCCGTTGGCTTGGAAGGTAGGACGAGAGCCGTGATTGAACTTGTAGTTGCTAGCAAGAATAAGGGAAAAATCGCTGAATTTGAAAAAGCCTTCAGTCAATTGCCTGTGAAGGTTTTGTCGTTGAAGGACTTTGGTGAGATTCCCGAAGCCGTAGAGGACGGAGCAACCTTTGCCGAGAATGCGCGCAAAAAAGCGCAGCATTATTTGCAGTACACAAAGAAGCCTTGCTTGGCGGATGATTCTGGTTTAGAAGCAGATGCCTTGGGAGGAGCGCCAGGGGTTTTCTCCGCTCGCTATGCAGGAGAGGGGGCCAATGATGCGGCCAATAACGCCAAACTGCTGCAGCAGATGGTGGACGTCGAATCAAAACGGCGGACGGGACGCTTTCGCTGCGCCTTGGCTTTAGCCTTTCCAGATGGGCGGATGATGGAAGCGGAAGGTTCGGTGGAGGGGCGGCTGCTTATGGCGGAGAAAGGCGACGGAGGTTTTGGCTATGATCCGTTGTTCTTTTTGCCGGAATTGGCTAAGACTTTTGCCGAGCTAACTTTGGCGGAAAAAAATGAAATTAGTCACCGGGGCAAGGCGATTGCAGCTATGGCGAAAAAATTGGCTGAGGCAGGATTAAAATGAAACGCCTTGGGATTTTGAGCGATACTCACGGTAATCTGCAATTGCTAAAACGAGCGGTTGAGGAAACTGGTCCTGTAGATATGTGGCTGCATGCGGGGGATTATATCCGGGATGCGCGTTGGTTGGCGGCATGGTGCCCGGTGCCGGTAATTGCTGTTGCCGGTAATTGCGATCGGCCTGGAGATGGTAAGGCGGAAGAGTTTGTAGAGGTCGAAAATCTATTAATTTGGCTGACACATGGTCACCGACAGCATGTAAAAAACGGACGAGGCGACCTTGTTTGGTGGGCGCAGCAGTATGGCGCGCAAATTGCCGTGTATGGTCACACCCATCAAAATGAAAACCAAGTACAGAACTCTGTATTAATATTCAACCCTGGAAGTTTGGAACATTCCCGAGATGAGGCGCCAAGCTGGGGGCGGGTCTCTATAGAAAACGGCAAGGTGGTGGAGGCGGAAATCCTTCATTTTCAAGGCTTTGAACCATTTTCGATAGAAAAGTAATTAAAAAATTTAAGGTTGTAAAGGCAACGTGATTGTGCTAAAATTAACGTAAAAATTATTTCCATCTATTTAAATTTATGTAGAAACAGGAGGAGTTGCTTTGCGTACCATTGAGGTTGCCAAAATTACTGAGGCTGTTGCCAAAATGTGCATGGACGCCTGCTACTATTTGTCAGACGACGTGTACAAAGCTTTAAAATCAGCTCAGGAGACCGAAGAATCTCCCCTCGGCAGAGACGTAATCGCTCAGATCGTCAAAAATGCCGACATCGCTCGTGAGGAAAGCGTGCCGATTTGCCAGGATACTGGCATGACCGTTATCTTTTTGGAACTCGGTCAGGATGCGCACATCGTTGGAGGCGACTTGACGGAAGCCATCAATGCCGGCGTAGCGAAAGGGTATACCGAAGGCTATTTGCGTAAATCGGTTGTGGAAGAGCCGCTGTTCAATCGTAAAAACACGACGAACAATACTCCCGCAGTCATTCATACTACCATCGTGCCAGGGGATAAGCTGAAAATTAAGCTGGCCCCGAAAGGCTTCGGCAGTGAAAACAAAAGCGGCATGAAGATGTTGGTTCCGGCTGACGGCGTTGAAGGCGTGAAAGCGGCTGTCCTTGATATTATCAAGCATGCAGGCCCGAATCCCTGTCCTCCTATGGTTGTCGGCGTAGGTATTGGCGGCACCATGGAAAAAGCGGCGTTGTTGTCGAAAAAAGCGCTGGTGCGCCGCATCGACAAGCGCAATGACCATCCGGAGTACGCGAAGCTAGAAGGGGAACTGCTGGAAATGATCAACAAGACCGGCATTGGACCTCAACTGGGCGGAACTACCTCGGCTCTGGCAGTTAACATTGAATGGTATCCTACGCACATCGCCGGCTTGCCGGTATCTGTAAATATCAGCTGTCATGCTACCCGGCATGCCGATGTGGAACTCTAAGAAGGAGGTGTGAGAGAGATGGCCGAGAAGAAACGTATTACTACTCCGCTGAGCGCAGAAGTTGTTCGCGATCTGAAAGCTGGCGACAGCGTTCTGATTACCGGCATTGTTTACAGCGCTCGTGATGCTGCTCATAAAGTTATGACAGAAACCTTGGCGCGCGGTGAAAAACTGCCGGTAGATTTGACGAACCAGGTTGTGTACTATTTGGGACCAACCCCTGCCAAGCCAGGTGCTGTAATTGGTTCTGCGGGCCCGACGACTTCTGGTCGTATGGACGCTTATGCGCCTACTTTGTTGGATCAAGGTCTGCGCGGCATGATTGGCAAGGGCTCCCGTTCCAAAGAAGTTGTTGAGTCCATGAAAAAGAACGGCGCCGTGTATTTTGCCGCTGTTGGCGGAGCTGCTGCTTTGATTGCCAAATGCATCAAAAAATACGAAGTGCTGGCTTACCCTGAACTCGGTCCAGAGGCACTAGCTGCATTGACGGTAGAAGATTTTCCTGCCATCGTCGTTGTCGATAGTGAAGGGAACAGCTTCTACGAAGAAGGACAAAGACCATACCGGAAGATTTAACTCCCTGGTTGAGCAATTCTATTAATGTCCTAAAAAATGCGGGCTTCGCCCGTGCATCATGTGCCCATCGAATACAGGAGGTAAAAGCATGAGCAACACTGAATTTTATATCCGGCGCCTTCATTCCATTTCGGGGATCGTGCCGATCGGACTGTTCCTGTTGGAGCATACCGCAACCATTTCTACAGCCCTGGTAGGTCCTCAAATGTTTAATGCCGGCGTTGAGCACCTGGCATCCATTCCTACGGCGGTGATGATTCCGTTGGAAATCTTCGCCATTGCCATTCCTTTCTTGTTCCACATCATTTACGGTCTGATGTACGCTTTTGATGCACAGCATAATGTGGGCAACTATACATACGCCCGCAACCGTCAGTTCTGGCTGCAACGGATGACTGCGTTCATTACGGTAGCATTCCTGATCTGGCATGTCGGTTACATGCGTTTCTTCATGAAATACAGCCCCGGCATCAACTTCAATACCATGCATGACTATCTCAGCAATCCGCTGGTTATGGTTTTGTATATTATTGGTTTTGTGGCTGCGATTTATCACTTCACAAACGGTCTCTTTACGTTCTGCATCACCTGGGGTATTGCTGCCGGTCCTAAGGCGCAAAACTTTGTCAATAAGCTGGCATGGGGCCTTTTCGCTTTGATGAGCGTAGCTGGCGTTGCAGCAGTTGTCAAGTTTGCTGCTGGCGCATAATCCTCCCCATTCCATGTTGCTGTAATCTTAAATTTTGGAAATAAGGAGAGAACCCTAGTGAAAAAGAAAATTATTGTTGTTGGCGGCGGCCTTTCAGGCTTGATGGCCACTATGAAGATCAGCGAAGCCGGTGGCGAAGTCGATCTCTTCTCCCTTTGCCCGGTTAAGCGTTCGCACTCGGTTTGTGCGCAGGGCGGCATTAACGCCTGCATGAATACTAAAGGTCAAAACGACTCCATTGATGAGCATTTTGACGATACTGTTTACGGCGGCGACTTCCTGGCTGACCAGAAAGCTGTTCGCGGTATGATTGAATTGGCTCCGAAACTGATCGAAATGTTCGATCGCATGGGCGTGACCTGGACCCGTACTGCGGAAGGTCTGTTGGACCTGCGTAACTTCGGCGGTCAGAAAAACAAAAGAACTTGCTTCTCCGGCGCTACTACCGGTCAGCAGCTTTTGTACGCTCTCGATGAGCAGGTTCGCCATTGGGAAGTCAAAGGCACCGTTAAGAAATACGAAGGCTGGGATTTCCTGAAGGCCATTTTGAACGAAAAAGGCGAATGCCGTGGTATTTTGGCTCAGAACATGACTACCATGGAAATCGAAGCTTTCCCGGCTGACGCTGTTATTTTGGCTACCGGCGGCCCCGGACTGGTGTTCGGCAAGAGCACCAACTCCGTTATCTGCACCGGTTCTGCCGTTTCCAGCGCGTACCAGCAAGGCGCGTACCTGGGCAACAGCGAGTTCATTCAGCTGCATCCTACGGCCATTCCCGGTGACGACAAGCTGCGCTTGATGTCCGAGTCGGCTCGTGGTGAAGGCGGCCGTGTCTGGACTTATAAAGACGGCAAGCCTTGGTATTTCCTCGAAGAAATGTATCCGGCTTATGGCAACTTGGTGCCGCGTGACATCGCTGCGCGCGCCATCTTCAAAGTTTGCACGGAAATGAAGCTGGGCATCAACGGCGAAAACCAGGTATATTTGGATCTGTCTCACATCGACAGTGATTACCTGGATCGCAAGCTGGGCGGCATCCTCGAGATCTACGAAGAGTTCGTTGGCGATGATCCGCGCAAAGTTCCGATGCGTATCTTCCCGGCTGTTCACTATTCCATGGGCGGCATCTGGGTTGACCGCGAACACAGAACCAACATTCCTGGTCTGTTCGCTTCCGGCGAATGCGACTATCAATATCATGGCGCCAACCGTTTGGGTGCAAACTCCTTGCTGTCGGCCGCTTACTCCGGTACGGTTTCCGGCCCGAGCGCGATGCGCTGGGCGAAAGGCGAGCAGGAAGGCCCGGCCTTGAGTGCAGAAGAACTGAAAGCCGCTAAGGATGCGGAAATTCAGCGCTTTGAAAAACTTCTGGCTATGAACGGTCCTGAAAATGCTTACAAGCTGCATCAGGAACTCGGCGAAATCATGCTGGAAAACGTGGCCATCGTTCGTATTAACGAGAACATCGCCAAAGCGGAAGGCCTCTTGAAAGACCTGCTGAAGCGTTGGGATGATATCGGCGTGAACGACAAAGGCCATTACTGCAATCAGGAAGTTATGTTCACCCGTCAGTTGCGGGATATGATCATCTATGCCCAGGCTATTACGAAAGCTGCTTTGATGCGTAACGAAAGCCGCGGCGCTCACTACAAGCCTGAATTCCCTGAGCGTGATGATGAGAACTTCCTAAAAACCACGCGTGTTACTTATACCCCGGAAGGACCGCAAATCGACTACATCGACTTTGATCATTCCATGATCAAACCGCGTCCTCGTCGTTACGACGTTGCTAAGGAGGTTAAGAAATAAGCATGAGCAAGAAAACCGTTCATTTTATTATTACCAGACAAGACTCGCCTACTAGCGCGCCGTATACGGAAGAGTTTGAACTTCCATACCGCCCGGCGATGAACGTGGTTTCCTCCTTGATGGAGATCCAAAAAAACCCTGTAACTAAAGACGGCAAGAAAACCACTCCTGTCGTTTGGGAATGCAACTGCCTGGAGAAAGTTTGCGGCGCTTGCATGATGGTTATCAACGGCAAAGCTCAACAGGCTTGCGCCGCCCTGATCGATCATTTGGAACAGCCGATTCGTTTGGAAGCGGCTCGTACCTTCCCGGTGGTTCGCGACTTGATTATCGACCGCAGCGTCATGTTTGAAAGCCTCAAGCGTGTTCATGCTTGGGTTGAAGTTGACGGCTCTTGGCCGGTCAATCAAATGGCTCCCCGTCAGAATCCCTACACAGCAACGACTGCTTACGAAATTTCTCGTTGCATGACTTGTGGCTGCTGCATGCATGCATGCCCCAATGTCAATGCTGGCTCCAACTTTATTGGACCGGCTCCGATGGGTCAGGCTCATTTGTTCAACCTGCATCCTACCGGTGAATACAACAAGGAAGATCGTTTGAACGCCCTAATGGACAAAGGCGGCATCAGCAATTGCGGTAACAGCCAAAACTGCGTGCAGGCTTGCCCGAAAGACATCAAGCTGACCGATTATATCGCGCAGCTGAATCGGGACGTCAACAAACAGGCTATCAAAAACCTGTTGAACAAGTAAATCTTTCAATAACCGGTTGCTTTTAGCAACCGGTTATTTTTTTATTGACAAAGCATGCATTAATCGCGTATAATATGCCATGTGATTATCCGGGGCGTGGCTCAGCTTGGTAGAGCACCTGGCTTGGGACCAGGGGGTCGCAGGTTCGAATCCTGCCGCTCCGACCATTCAGACATGCGGGTGTAGCTCAATGGTAGAGCACTAGCCTTCCAAGCTAGCTACGAGGGTTCGATTCCCTTCACCCGCTCCATTTTTTTCTCCTGTCCCAGTAGCTCAGTTGGATAGAGCAACGGCCTTCTAAGCCGTCGGTCGGGAGTTCGAATCTCTCCTGGGACGCCATTAAAAACTGGCTGTCAGGGGAACCCAATGAAAACGAGGGTTTCAGACGTTTATAAAGTGGTTTGTATCCATAGAAATGTGGAATACAGACCATTTTTTTATGCAGAACATAGGAAATGCAGGAGATATACAGTTTAGGAGAATAACCTGATTTAGGGAGCTGTGTTGGCAGGAAATAAGAAGTATAACGCGAAGTATACAAGCGAAGTTGGAGAGGGGGATTTTTATGCGGCAATGGGGCCGGATTCTTTTAGTATGTATTTTAGTATGCTTGAGTAGTGCTGCGGTTCAAGCGCAGCAGATTCAACTAGATGTATTGACTGTGAATGATTTTCACGGGGCTTTAGCGCCGGAAGACCGCCGCCCTGGAGCGGCAGTACTGATGGCGGCGATTGAACAGGAACGCGCTAGTAATCCCCAAGGAACGCTTTTATTGGCGGCAGGAGATATGCTGCAAGGAAGCGTGGACTCTAATTTGCTATATGGGCGTCCGGTAATTGAAATGATGAATGCTATGCAAGTGGATGCTATGGCTTTGGGAAATCATGAATTTGACTGGGGCTTGCGGGTATTGCAGGAACGAGCGAAAGAAGCGCAGTTTCCTTTTTTGTGCGGCAATGTAGTGGATAAGCAGACTGGCGCTCCGTTGGATTTTGTGAAGCCATATGTAATTTTGGAGCGGCAAGGCGTTAAAATTGCCGTCATTGGCTCTGTGACCCAGGAAACGCTCTATAAAAGTCATCCTAACGCAGTATATGGGCTGGAGATTCAAGATCCTGCGGCCCGGCTTAACGTCTGGGCTCAGGATGCGCGCAAGCATGGCGCTGCCATTGTTATTGCCTTAACTCATTTGTCTTCCTATATGGATAAGAATGGCAAGATAACCGGTGAGGCTGCAGACGTCGCGGAGAAGTTGACAGGAGTAAATGTGCTGGTAAGCGCTCATTCTCATGAAAGGGTGGCTGGTTTTGTTAAAGGCATAGCTATACTGCAGGCGGAAGCCTATGGCCGCAGCTTGGGGAAAGTACATCTTAATTACGATTCAAAAATGAAAACAGTGCAGATGCTTTCTGCCAGTGTGACGGATTTGGTAGCGCATCCGGTACCTCCCGATCCACGTATGCAAGAGCTGGTGCAACGCCAGGAAGAGCCGATTATAGCCATAAAAGAGCAGGCTGTAGGAAGTTCTCTTTATCCCCTAGAGCATAGCCGTAATGTTTTTTCGCCGTTGGGCCAGTGGGTGGCGGATGCCATGCGTTCTTCTGTACAGGCGGATGTGGCCTTCCTAAATGGAGGCGGTGTTCGCTTGGGGCTGCCGGCAGGAGAAATTTCGCTAGGGCAGGTATATGCCGCACTTCCTTTTGACAATACACTCTATACAGTACAATTGAGCGGGAAGCAAATTCGTAAAATTTTAGAACATGGCTTATTTAATCAGACCTTTGGAATGTTGCAGTTTTCTGGTTTAAAAGTAGTTTGCGATCCGGATATGCCGGAAGGATCTCGGATCAAAGAAGTTCGCTTGGCTAGTGGCGATGAGCTTGTAGATGGCAAGCACTATCTGGTAGTGGCTAATGACTTCATGGCAGCGGGCGGTGACGGGTATACGATGTTGCGCGAAGGCTTGGAAGGACGAGATACGTACATCTTTTTGCGAGATATCGTTTTACGCGAAATGAAGCGTCAACAGCCGATAGACTTTACTGGCGATGAACGGCTGCTTGAACGCAAGGGAGATAGTTTGCGCCTGCCTGATGTGGCATAAGAAGCTTTGTAAAGAATGCGTTACGTTTTTCGGATCTTATGGAAAAGATATTGTCAGGGTTAACGAGCTGTGATAGACTAAAGCAGAATTTTACAGGAAAGAAAAAAGAATATCTCTGTTAGGTGAGGCTCCTGCATAAAAATAGGCCACTGCCCGGAAACGTCGAGAGACGCCAATGGGTAGAACAGGTATTATCGACACAAGGTTTTACTTAAGGTGGCTGAGATTTTTCTCTACGTTATGCAGTGCTAAAACTCAACGATTAGGGGGAGACATAGGTTATTTGTAATGCCTTCCTTTGGGGAGGCATTTATTTTTTTAAGCACTTACTAGTTGCTAAATTTTAAGAAAGGTGGTGGTTGTATGGATACCGATCCTGGAAGTAAGCGATGTTTGAAAGTAAGCCGGCCTTTGGCGTCGGTATTCAGAGAAGAGGGATACTATGCAAAAATCAATGCAAGAAATTTATTTCAGTCAACTGCGGGGGCGGCGAATTTATGACGGCGCTGGCAAAGCGGCGGGAAAAGTTAAAGACGTGGTTGTACGCTGGGATGGCGGTATGCCTTATATTACAGGTATTCGCCATAGCGGAGACATTCATCGGCTGATTCCGGCCAGCCAGGTCAAAGACTGGGCGGCAGAAGAGGTTCAGTTGTGTAAGTCGTTGGCAGAAATTGAAATTGCAGATATTAACGAGCAAGAACTTTATGTAGGCAAATGGCTGCTTGATAAACAGATTATCGATTTGAAAGGCTCAAAACTAGTGCGGGTCAATGATATTCTTTTATCTTGCTCGCAGGTAGACGGGCGTCAGCAATTGTTTCTTTTGGCCGCCGATATTGGCATGCGCGGCCTGATTCGCAGGTTAGGATTGGAGTTTTTAGTAAGCAATGTAAATAACCATTATATCTTATGGCAATCCATCACCCCGTTAGAATCAAGAACCGCCAGCTTGAAACTGAACCTTAACAAGGAGCAAGTGAGCAAGCTGCATCCGGCGGACATTGCCGATCTTGTGGAGGAAATGGATTATAACAGCCGGGCTGTGTTCATTAAGGCTTTGGATGTGGAACAGGCCGCAGAAGCCTTGTCAGAAATGGAACTGGATACGCAGGTGGAAATTATAACCCAGCTTGATGGGCACCAGGCTTCGGATTTACTTGAAGAAATGCCGCCAGACGAAGCGGCTGATATTTTGAGTGAAATGCCGGAGGGAAAATCAAGCGAACTATTGCTTCTGATGGAATCCGAGGAAGCGGAGGAAGTCAAAGAGCTTATGCAGTACGAGGAAGATACTGCTGGCGGCTTAATGACGACGGAATATATCGGCTTATCGGTGGACTTAACAGCCGAAGCGGCTATCCAACGCATCAGGGAGCTAGCGCCGGCAGTGGAAACCATTTACTATTTATATGTAATTGATGCGGCGGAAAAACTGTTGGGCGTGTTTTCATTGCGAGAATTGATCATTGCCAAGCCGGATACGGTGCTGGGCGAATTAATGCATACGAAGATTATTACGATCCATCATGAAGACAGTCATCGGAAAGTGGCGGACACTATTCACAAATATGGCTTGCTGGCTGTGCCTGTTGTAGATGAAGCTGGCATTCTCTGCGGCATTATTACGGTCGATGACGTACTAGACATTTTGATGCCGGAGCGTTCTGTGCCAGATGCCATGTCGGTGTATTTAAGCAAGCGCGCGCTGAGAGAGGGGTGAGGCAATGACGGCGGTAAATTCGTTTCGTACACGTATAGCTATTTTTTTGTCAGTTATGGGCCCTGGCATTGTCACTGCCTTCGCGGACAATGATGCAGGCGGCATTGCCACCTACGCCGCTGCAGGCGCTAAATATGGTTTTGCCTTGCTCTTCGCCATGTTTATCAGCACCGTATGCTTGGTTATTGCGCAGGAAATGTCGGCGCGTACCGGCGCGGTTACTGGTAAAGGGCTGTCCGATTTGATTCGCGAGCAGTATGGCGCTAGATGGGCGTTGTTTGCGATGACGATCCTGATTGTTGCAAACATGGGGACCACGGCTTCCGAGTTCTCGGGTATTGCCACAAGCTTTGAGATCTTTGGCGTCAGCCGGTATATCTCGGTGCCAATTATGGGCGCATTAGTTTGGTTTTTAGTTTTGAAGGCGGACTATTCCAAGACGGAAAAGGTCTTTTTGGCCCTATGCCTTACCTTTTTCAGCTATGTAATTTCCGGGTTTATTGTAGGGCCGCCGTGGGAAGAAGTCTTTATAGCTTCGGTAACGCCCACTTTTTCTTGGGATGCAGATTTTCTTTTGATGGCGATAGGCGTTATCGGCACGACGATCACGCCTTGGGGACAGTTTTATGTGCAGGCATCGGTGGTAGATAAAGGTATTACCGCAGCTGATTATAAATACACTCGCTGGGATGTTATTGTTGGTTCGTTTTTTACCTGGTTGATTGCCTTTTTCATCATTATCGCTACCGCATCGACGCTGTATGTTAACGGCGTTTCTATTGAAACCGCCAGTGATGCGGCTATCGCGCTGGAGCCTTTGGCCGGCAAGTACGCCAGTATTTTGTTTTCTGTTGGCCTACTTGGAGCTTCCATGCTGGCAGCCTTTATTCTGCCATTGAGTACGGCGTATGCTGTTTGTGAAGCGTTCGGCTTTGAGCATGGCGTCAGCAAGTCTTATGAAGAAGCGCCGGTGTTCTTTGGCTTATATACGGCGTTAATTGTAGGGGGCGCCGGGCTGGTTTTATGGCCGGATCTTTCGTTGTATCACATTATGCTGGCATCGCAGGTAGTAAATGGTGTGCTATTGCCGCCTATCTTGATTTTTATGGTTTTGATTGCCAGTGATAATTATTTGATGGGCTCGTATGCCAATTCAAAATGGTATAATGTAGTGGCTTGGATTTTTACGATCGTTTTGATTATTTTAACGCTGCTCTTGCTTGGTTCAACGCTCATGCCGGAATGGTTTGAAGGGTTGCTTGGGAGCGGGTAATAAATAAAAAGAAGTGCAAAGGCGTTCTAGATGGGGATACCGTCTAGGACGCTTTTTTAATGAAAATGTACGAGAAAATGTTGACAAGAAATTAATTGCATGATACAAATAAAAAGAGAGGTGAGGAAAATTACGATTGAAGAAGAGAAATATAATCGCTGTGTGGAAGATATAGGAACGTTGTTACAACGAACGGTACGGACGATGCAGATACTAGAACGTGAAACGATAAGAACCTACGGATTTACCAGTTCGCAGTGTCATATGTTGTTGGAATTGTTGCGGCAGCCGGGGCTGTCGATGAACGAACTTAGCGAGCATATGCATCTGGAAATCAGCACGGTAACACGAATTATGAGTATTTTAGTGCGCGATGGTCTTGTTTGTCGCAGCCGTTCATTTCAAGATAAGCGTGTTGTTGAAGCATCCCTAAGCGAGCAAGGGGAGCTGGTCGCAAAGCGGTTGCAAGCAGGAATTGCAGCGTATTATCGTGACGTTATTCAACTTTTGCCGCGCGGACATGTTAGAGAGGTTATGCAGGCGGTGGAGTTTTTAGTAGAAGCATTAGAAAAGGCCAAAGCATAAAGTTGGTCTTTTTTTAAGATAAATTTGTATTATACAAATAAAAGGAGGGCGTATTATGGCGGCTACGTATATTCAGCAGTTATTTGCGCAGCGTTTGGGAGGAGAAAGATTCGGCGATGAAAGTGTATTGTATAAGTTTGAGAAAATAAAACGGGCTAAGAAAGTGGCGTGTAAAACCAATCAGACTCTAAAGCTGCTTGATTTAGGCGTGGGCGAGCCGGACTGGATGGCTGAAAAAAGTGTGATAGACATTTTATATGCCGAGGCTAAGAAGAGAGAAAATCGCGGGTATAGCGATAACGGCCTACAAGAGTTTAAAGATGCCGCCGTGCGTTATATGGAACGGGTATATGGCGTTCATGGCTTGGATGCAAATGCGGAAGTGATTCATGGTATTGGATCCAAGTCTATTTTAGCGCTGTTGCCACAAGCGTTTATCGATCCCGGGGATATTACGCTGATGACGGTTCCTGGCTATCCTATTATAGGGAGCGCCACAAAAGCCTTAGGCGGAGAAGTAGTCAACTTATTACTGACGGCGAAAAATCAGTATTTGCCGGATTTCAGTCTTTTGACGCAAGAAGAATGCTGCAGAGCAAAGTTGCTGTATCTAAACTATCCTAACAATCCGACTGGCGCATCAGCCACGCGGGAGTTTTTTGAAGAAGTCGTTGCGTTTGCTCGGAGACATCAGATTATCGTTGTGGCGGATGCAGCGTACGCAGCACTGACTTTTGGCGAGGAGAAGCCGCTAAGTTTTTTATCAATTCCAGGAGCGAAAGAAGTGGGCGTAGAAATTCATTCGCTATCAAAAGCTTTTAATATGACTGGCTGGAGGCTGGCGTTTTTATGCGGACAGGCTGCAGTAGTAAAAGGGTTTGCAGCCGTGAAAGACAATCATGATTCTGGTCAATTTGCAGCGATTCAGAAAGCAGGTGCGTATTGCTTACGGCATCCGGAAATAACAAGGAAAACAGCGGAAAAATACGAACGGCGTCATCGCTTGCTGGCGGAAATATTGCGGCGGATTGGATTTTCTATCGTTGAACCGAAAGCTTCTTTCTATTTATATACCGCAATTCCGCGAAGAACTAAGTCCGGCAGAAACTTTGCCAGCGCAGAAGATTTCTCGGATTTCTTGCTGAGAAAAAAGTTGATTTCTACGATTCCTTGGGATGATGCCGGGGCTTATATTCGTCTATCCGTTACGTTTGAAGCGGAGACGGAAACAGAAGAACTTGAAGTAATTGCAGAACTAGAGAAGCGATTAACGGAGCTGGAGTTGATTTTTTAGAGGAGGTAAGACCATGAATGAATGTGGGAAAATGATTTTGAAGTCTAACCGTGAATATAGCGTGCAAGGTCAGTCGCTACAGGCATTGGCCGATACATTTGCGACGCCTTTTTACCTGTATGATTTGGACTTAATTGAAAATCAGTACAAAAGCTTATACCAATATATTCCTTGGCCTGCTTTGAAAATTCATTACGCGATGAAGGCCAATTATAATAAAGATATTTTAGTGCGCTTGCGAGAAGCGAATGCATGTATTGATGCGGTGAGTCCTGCCGAGGTGTTATTGGCGTTAGCTTTGGGATTTAAGCCTGAAAAGATTATCTTTACGGCAAATCATATGACCGACGCGGATATGCATATGGTAAAGGCACAAAAGGTCTTGCTGAATATTGACTCCTTATTCCGGCTGGAACGATACGCGGCATGCTATCCAGGGTCAGAAGTATCTTTGCGGTTTAATCCGGATGTGGTGACAGGAGAGAATGAAAAGGTTCAAACAGGAGGCAAGGCGGCAAAATTTGGCCTCCTACTGGAAGAGGCTTCACAAGCGGCGGCAATTGCTCGTCAATATAATCTCCGGATTGTCGGCATACACATGCATGCCGGGAGCGGTATTGGGGACACGGAAGCCGTTTATCAAGGGATGAAAAATGTACTGCAAATTGCTACGCGTGAGCGCTTCCCTAAGCTGCGATTCGTTGATTTTGGCGGCGGCTTTAAAGTGAAATACCATCCGAATGAGCCGGAAGTAAATTATGAAGACTTTGGCAAAAAAATTGTTCAGTTGTTTGCAGCGTATTGTCGCGAATATGGACGAGAGCTTGCATTGTATTTTGAACCGGGGAAATTTATTGCTGCAGAAGCGGGATGCTTGATCATGCAAGTAAACACCGTGCGAGAAGCTAACGGACGAGTGATTATAGGGACCGATGCCGGTTTTCACCAGTGCATTCGCCCCGTGTTCTATGGCGCGTATCATCCTGTTATTAATATAAGCAATCCTGGCGGCGCTCTCTGTGAATATGACGTGTATGGAAACACTTGCGAAAGCGGTGATTGTTTTGCTAAAGAACGCTTGCTGCCGACGGTTCGGGTAGGAGATTATCTTTGCCTTTTAAATGCTGGAGCCTATTGCTTTTCGATGGCTTCTATCTATAATTTGCGTTCCTTGCCGGCAGAGGCGGTTGTACAACAAGGAACGGTAAGGCTGTCCAGGGCTAAGGCCACTCCGGAACAGCTGGTGCAGCAAGTCCTTGCAGTCTATAGATCGTAAATAAAGAGGCTGTTTCGTGTATGGTCAATAAAGAAACCTTCATTTGGCAGGAGATTTGAAGTGTTTTGGAATATAGATATATATAAGGCCAAAAGAGTGTAAGGAGAAACTATTGACCATGAAAGAGAAAGATTCAGTAATTGTATCTAGTCTCAAAAAACAAGAGCAAGAGCTGCGGCGAAATGTACAGAAAAGCCCTCAAAATCCAGAGGCGTACTATCGGCTGGGAGGCTTTCTTAATGAGAACGGAAATTTAGCGGAAGCGGCAGATGCGCTGCGGCAGGCCATAGCCTTAGACCCGGAAGAGGCTTCCTTTTACCAGGAACTGGGCTTGGTGCTTGGAAAAGCGGGTATGCTGGAGAAAGCGGCGGAGTTGCTCCGGTGGGCTCTTGTTCTTCAACCGAAATATCCGGAGGCCGTCAATAATTTAGGAGTGATCCTACGGAGAACAGGCGCGCTAGGGGAAGCGGAATCTTGTTTTCGGCAGGCCTTGTCATGGAAGCCGTTATTTGCTGACGCTTACAATAACTTGGGCCTGGTGTTAGAAGGGGACGTCCAATGCCAAGAAGAAGCATTCCAGTCGTTTCAACAAGCGGTGAAGCTTGAACCAACTAATGCTACTATCCAGTACAATTTTGGGTTGGCTTTAAAAAATAGGCATGACTTTGAAAAGGCGGAAGCTTGTTTAAAACGAGCGCTCCAACTTAAAGAAGATTTTGTTGAAGCGGACTTTTCGCTGGCGGAACTATATTTGTTGCAGGGACGTTATGAGTTGGGCTGGGATAAATATGACGATTTGCGGCTGTTAACGCGGCGCCACGGGCAATTACCGCTGCCTCATTGGCGGGGGGAATGCCTGCAGGGGCAAAAAATTTTACTATATGCTGATCAAGGATACGGGGATTCGTTGCAATTTCTGCGATATGCAACCGAAGTAGCGGAAATGGCGGAAGAAGTGGGCATTTTGGTGCAAAAGCCGCTAGAAGATCTTGTGCGGCAGTCTTTGCCGGAGTGTCGGGTATGGGATAGCAGTGAAATGCTTCCTTTGCAGGAATATGATTTGGCGTCGCCTTTGTTGAGTTTGCCTCATTGGCTTCATACAAGGCTAGAGTCAATTCCCCGAAAAATACCATATGTGCAGTCGAAACAACAGGAAACGGCTAAGTGGGCGAAGCGAATTAGAAAGTTAAATCCCCAAGGAAAATTACGAGTTGGCGTGGTGTGGGCGGGGAATGCTGCGCATAGCAATGATAAAAATCGTTCCATTCCGCTGGATTGTTTGCAGCCATTATTTGAACAACAAGAAGTTTTTTTGTTGAGCTTACAAGCGGGAGAGCGAGCGAAGGACCTAATGAAATTACCAGTCCCAGCAGCGATTGCGGATATTACATTACATTTAACAAATTTCGCGGCTACGGCGGCGATTATTGCTAACTTGGATCTAGTACTGACCGTTGATTCTGCAGTGGCGCATTTAGCGGGAGCCATGGGCAAAAAAACGTGGTTGATGCTTCCTTATAATCCAGACTGGCGCTGGCTTCTCGACCGGGAAGACAGCCCTTGGTATCCGAGCATGCGATTGTTTCGTCAAAAACGACTTGGAGACTGGACTGAAGTAATTCGTGATGTAAAAAAAGCGCTGGAGGATACAGGGCAAAATCATGAATGAAGCTGATGGTTGGTTGGGAAAAATAAAACGGCTGGAACAAAAACGAAAATGGATTTGGTTGTGTGCGGCGCTGACTTTTTTGGCGGCTTATTTTCATCGGACCGTGACGGGCGTTGTTGCCGATAGCCTAATGAGGGATTTTTCGATTGCTCAAGCTTCGGAGCTAGGCATGCTGTCTTCTATTTACTTTTATACGTATGCCATGTTGCAGGTTCCCTCTGGCATGCTGGCGGATCGTTATGGACCAAGGTTGGTTATCAGCGCCTCTGTCGTTATTGCGGCGGCGGGGGCGTCGCTAATAGGTTGCGCAGAAAGCCTGGGCAGTCTCTACATAGGGCGCTTTTTAGCAAGCGTGGGAGTCAGCGTGATCTATGTGAATGTGGTTAAATTGCAGGCGGAATGGTTTCGGTTGCGGGAATTTGCGACCATGTTGGGCTTACTGACGCTTGTAGGAAACGGTGGCTCGTTACTGTCGGCTACTCCTTTGGCTATGTTGGTAGAATCAACCGGATGGAGATCAGCATTTTTCTTGGTGGCATTGTATTCTTTGCTTATGGCGGGAGCTTGCTGGCTTGTGATTCGCAATCGTCCAACAGAAGAGGGACTTCCTTCCATGAAGGAGCTTGCGGCATACGAATTCGGCGGTGCGGCTGCGGCTTCTTCCGTACAAATAGGGATGAAGCTGGGGTTGTTGAGGGTGCTGCGCAACCGTCATACCTGGACGCCATTTTTGGCGTCAGTGGCAGTGTTTGGCGTATATATGACGTTTAGCGGGATTTGGGGTGTGCCTTACTTTATGCAAGTAATGCACATGTCACGAGTGGAAGCGGCGAATCAAGTGCTGCTTATGTTTTTGGGAAATATGGCGGGAGCTCCTCTGGTAGGCTATTTATCTGACCGATTGGGGAGACGGCGGAGTCCGTATATCGTGACAACTCTTTTGTTTCTGGCGGCTTTGGCTGCCTTAATGCTGGGGGGCGAACATCTGCCAAGGTGGCTCTTGGCTTTAATTTGCTTTTTCTTTGGTATCGGCGTTTCTGGCGTATCGGTGGCAGTTGTATGCGCCAAGGAAGTGAACCCGCCACAACTGACAGGGATTGCTGCAGGCGTGGTAAACTCGGCTCCGTTTATTGGTGCGGCTCTTATGCAGCCCGGTTTTGGCTGGGTGTTGGATCAATTTTGGCAAGGAAGCATAGAGCAAGGGGTAAAAATATATACGCTAGAGGCGTATCAGAATGCTTTTGCCATGTGTACGGTAGTTTTGCTGTTGGGTTTATTGGCGACCTTTTTGATTAAAGAGACCTATGGCAAACAGGCAAGTAGTTAAAGAGGGATTTAAGCGGATAACGAAAGAACTCCTGCCGAAAAGAGGCAGGAGTTCTTTGCGCTTGATCTTCAATTTTCATTAGTTTGCTTTTGCACGGAAGGCGCTGCTAAACTGGAGCTAGAGAGGTCTAATACTCTTTTCCAGTCGGCGACTGCAACGGGAGACAGTTTATAAGACATGGTTTTACCGTCCATTAGGGTCAACGTTAAACGGATAGAAGAACATTTTCGAAACGCATCAAGTTCGGTAGCTGATAAACTATACATTGTGCTGCTCCACGGGCTTAAAATGGAGGGTTCTGGAGTTCCTGTACGGTTGTACATAGTACCGGCTTCAAGGCGCTTTATTTGGAGGATATTATTGTCTATCTGCAAGTATGCCCGCTCTTGAAAAGCGCCGCGATTACTATCCATGCGCAGCCAAAATGTAGAAGACGCCCCCAAATCTATGTATTTTACCAAGGAACAGTACGTTGTGATATTATTGTCGGTGAATTTTTGCCAACTGGAAAAGGCGACATTGTCGCCGTCGTTTTCTCTAATGATGTTAGCAAAAGAAATGCTACAGCCCCACAAAAGAAAAAAACAGAAAGCCAAAACAGATATTTTTTTCATTACACACCTCCGAGCAATTTTATTGTTACTTCCATAAAGAAAGAAATTTATCCTGCCAAGGTTATGTAGAAAAAACAGGGCGGATTATGGTCAGGCCTAAGTCGTTTGTAGGAAGTTAGATTAGTGGCGGTTGATATGTGTAGAGTAATTTCTTACATACTTGAAAGGAAAATCATAGGAGAAGATAAGGAGCAACTAAGATGCTTTTTGATTTCCGGCAAATTAAAAGTGGGTATTATCGTTGAAAAATCAGCAATTTATGTTGGAGAGTGCTATAATAAAAAATAAGGAAACCAGAGAAGTACAATTTTTAAAAGTATGGGAGGAGAAAACATGGCTGTAGTAAAAATTCCGTATAGTAAAGGTTTTATCGAGGCTCAAATTGATGATGCAAGATTAGTTGGTGTGCTTGAGTCCAAAGCACATCATTATAAACCCGAGGCTGGCGAACAGGAACTGGTGAAAAAAGCGTTAGAAAATCCTATTGGTTCTCCGAGACTGCGGGACTTGGTCAAAGGGAAGAATAAAATAGTGATCATCGCCAGTGACCATACTCGTCCGGTGCCCAGCAAAATCATGGCGCCGATTATGCTGGAAGAAATCCGCAGTGGTAATCCGGAGGCGGATATTACCTTCTTGATTGCTACCGGCTTCCATCGTCCGACAACCAAAGAAGAACTGATTGGAAAATTTGGGGAAAAAGTTGTTGCTGAAGAAAAAATAGTAGTGCATAATGCCTTTGAGCCGGAATCTATGGTGAATATCGGTAAACTTCCTTCGGGCGGCGATATTGTCATTAACAAATTGGCTGTAGAAGCGGACTTGTTGATTTCTGAAGGATTTATTGAGCCGCACTTCTTTGCAGGCTTTTCGGGTGGCCGTAAAAGCGTTCTGCCGGGCGTGGTGAGTAAGGTAACCGTGTTGGCCAATCACAACTCTCAATTTATTGCCAGTGACAAGGCCAGAACCGGCAATTTGGAAGGAAATCCGATTCACATTGACATGCTGCATGCTGCTAAAACCGCTAAACTGCAGTTTATCTTGAACGTTGTCATTGATGCGGATAAGAAAATCATCAAAGCTTTTGCCGGCGATCTTGAAAAAGCCCATGCTGAGGGAACGAAATTTGCCGGTGAATTAGCGAATGTAGCTGCAAAGCCTGCGGATATTGCCATTACTTCCAATGGCGGATATCCGTTGGATCAAAATATTTACCAAGCGGTCAAGGGAATGAGCGCCGCAGAAGCCACCTGCCGCAAAGGCGGCGTGATTATCATATGTGCAGCTTGCAATGACGGACATGGCGGCGAAGATTTCTATGAGTGGTTTAAAAAGGCTAATAGCGCACAAGCGGTTATGGATGAAATTATGGCCATTGAACCTCAGCATACGCTGCCGGATCAATGGGAAGCTCAAATTTTAGCGCGTATTTTGATTGATCATACGGTTATCATGGTCACCGATCAGTGCGATCATGGCATGATAAAAGATATGAAAATGAAAGTTGCCAATACGCTTCCGGAAGCGATGAAAATGGCAGAGGAAATTGTTGGCAAAGATGCCAGCATTACCGTGGTGCCGGACGGAGTTTCTGTAATCGTAAAATAGAAAGAAACGGAAGCCAACAAAAGGAGCTGCGGAGTAATCCGCAGCTCCTTTTATAGTGGGATCTGGTTAGAAAACCGCCCAGTATCAGCCGGGCTTACTGGGGGAGGCGCTTAACCGGTTAGCGCCTCATATTCTTCGGTAGATAGGATGTTTTCAGGATTTAGGATGATGATTAACCGCTCGTCTATTTTGCCAATACCTAAAAGGTATTTCCCGCTAAGGGTTGCTACGAATTCTGGTTGGTGTTGAATTTGCTCATCGGAGATAGTAACGATGTCGGTCACTTCATCTACGATACATCCGGCGACAGTATTTTGAATGTTCAACATGATGAATTTGCTTTCCTCTGCAATTATTGTTTTTTCAAGTCCTAGCTTAATACCGAGATTAAAAATATAATTGACTTGTCCGCGCAAGTCGATCATACCTTCAATTACATCAGGCAGGCCAGGTACTTTGTGGATTTTGAATTTTTGCGGGCGCAGAATGCCGCTTACAGCTAAAGCGTCAACGCCATATTCTTCGCCGTTTAACTCAAAAACGACTAATTGAATGTGAGCCATGATTTCACCTCCTGCTTTAATCGCCGCCTTACTAGCGCTCATCCGCTAAAGCGTTTAGTTGTTCGGTAAGACTTTGGATTTCTTCGACACTAGCGGTTACTTCTTCAATGGCAGCGGCTTGTTGTTCGGACGTTAGGGCTGTTTCTTGTCCCATGGCTACGGTTTTTTCAACGGAACCGCTGATGGCAGTAGTAAACTCTTGAATTTTCCCAACTGTTTGTTTAGAATCGGCTGAGAGCTTTCTTATTTCTTGGGCGACTACGCCAAATCCAAGGCCTGCTTCACCGGCGCGGGCGGCTTCAATGGCTGCATTTAAACCCAAGAGGCGAGTTTCATCGGCAATATCCTTAATTAAGGTCGTTACCTGATTGATTTCGCCGGTAACCGTATTTACATTTTTGATTTCAAGATTTAATTTGCTTTGATTTTCGCTTACCGTGCAGGCCGAGGCGGCTAGTTCTTCCATGGTTGCTGAAATTTGTGCGATGCCATCGTTAAGCACATTGGCAAGGGCTTTTAATTTCCGCTGGTGATACGCGGATTTAGAAAGGCTGTTAGCGACAATGAAAAGGACATTGGCGGCTGCTTCGATGCTTTCGCGGGTTAGCTTGCGGACCTCCTGTACGGCTTCAACATAACCCTCTTCATCAACGCCGATTTCGCGAGCAATGCGGCGATACTTTGCTTCGTCAGGCAGCTCTGTTAAAACTTGGCCGCCCAGAATGGTTCCGATTTGTCGGCCTTCTACAATGATTGGCGCGGCAAAGTCGATTAAACCGGCATGACATTCATAAACGACAGGCTTTCCGAGACGAGCCGCTTCTTCGCCCCCTTTGCGGTGCGATTCAGCACAACGTTTGTCGCCGCATTCGGTGCCATGAGTATAATCCATGCAAAAACGAGTGTAAGAACTCGGATTAGTAACGGGGGTCCCGTTTATATCAACCGTTACGCTGGCTAAGCCTACGCCTTTTGCAAAGTCATCCTGGAAGCGTTGAAGAAAGTCGAGATCGATTACGTCAGTTATTTTCAGATCCTTTAAGTCGTCGGAAGCGGTTACCTTAAAGTGTTGTTTCATAACTCATCTCTCCTTTTTTGACTAAATAGATGGTAGCAGAGTCAGGAAAAAGGACATTTAACAAGTAATGGTAATCCTAGTTATATATTATACTAAAAACCATCAATTCGCAATTTTCAAATAATTATTTTAAAATAATGTTATCAAAGTAGATGATGATTGAGGTTGAAAATATGGATAAAGTAAGCGTTATAAAAACCTTAAATTATGAGCCGGCGGAAGTTGAAAAAGGAGTGCGGGCCGCGGTTGATTTAGCGGGCGGTATGGCGGCGTTTGTGAATCCTGGACAGATCGTGCTGGTGAAGCCGAATATGCTGGAAAGCGGTCATCGCGGGTTTTTAGTGACTACCCATCCGGAGGTAGTGCGGGCGGTGATTCGTTTAGTTAAAGAAGTCGGCGGCGTTCCTCTGGTGGGGGATTCGCCGGCCTTTGAGAGTACGCAGAAGGTGGCGGAAAAGACCGGTCTAGCGGCTGTATGCCGGGAAGAAGGAGCTCGGTTGGTTTCCTTTGATGAAACATGTCATGTGCCGTATGGGAAAGGGAAAATGGCGCAAGGTTTTTCACTGGCAAAAGCCTGCGTAGATGCGGATGTCATTATTTCTGTAGCGAAAATGAAAACGCACTCCCTAACAGGAGTTACCGGAGCAGTGAAAAATCTTTTTGGCGCTGTAGTGGGAGCGGAAAAAGCGCAGTATCATTTGCGTATGCAAAAGCATGCGGATTTTGCAGCATGGTTGGTTGATTTGGCAGAATGCTTACGACCTGCTTTGTCGATTATAGATGGCGTGCGCGCGATGGAAGGACAGGGGCCGCGTAATGGCGCAGCGTATGAGGCTGGCGTAGTATTAGCCGGCGCCAATCCGTTTGCGGTGGACGCAGCCATGAGCCGACTTATGGGCTTTACGGGAGCCAAACTGCCGGTGGAATTAGAGGCTGCACAGCGCGGCTTGGCGGATGTGGAAAACTTGGAGTTGGTGGGAGATGGAAGGAAACTTGCTTTCAATTTTGCACCGCCTCATACCTATGAAAAGCTGGATGATGTTGTGCCTTCCTGGCTGGTGGCTGCAGCGCGGCGGGAACTTACAGCCTGGCCTGTTGTGGATAACGCTAGATGCGTGCGCTGCGGTCGATGTATCGCGCATTGTCCGCCGAAAGCTATGGCGATGCAAGACGGGAACGTCGTTGTTGAGCGGTCGCGCTGCATTCGATGTTACTGCTGTCAGGAATTGTGTCCGGCTGACGCAGTGCAGTTAAAGCAGGGGCGGCTGCTGCGTTTATGGAAAAGCTGGAAAAAATGGAGCGGGCGGTAGGCAAGCAACTGGTTAAGATGGCGGACGGGAATAACGATAGTAAAGTAAATTGATCTTTTAAGCTTCGCTGTCTGGCGAAGCCTGTCAGTAGATGAATGCTGGGAGGGTAGCAAATGATCAAACGAGTCGATGTGTCTAGTCGTCTGGGCAGTGAATTGCCACAGCAGCAAGAAGGGTATGAAGAGGGGCGGATGCAGGGAAAAGAGAGTGATGCTTTTTCACGCATTTTACAGAGACTTTTAAGGCCGACGCGCAAGAGTCGCAAGAGTTCCAAAAAATAGGAAAAGGAATTTAGCAGGCGTTGGCGAAAAATTAATAAGTTACTTTGCTGCTAGAATGAAAGTGGACTGAACTGGAGGACGTATGCGAATTGCTGTCATTGACGGGCAAGGCGGCGGTATGGGAAAGATCATTGTGGATCGCATCCGGCGTGAGTTCCGGGAAGAAATGGACGTACTGGCGTTAGGAACCAATGCGCTGGCGACTGCGGCTATGTTGAAGGCGGGGGCAAACGAGGGCGCTACCGGTGAAAATGCAATCGTTCGGAATGTAGAGCGGGTGGATATTATTGTCGGTCCCTTGAGTATTTTACTGGCGAACGCCATGCTGGGGGAGCTGACGCCGCGGATGGCGGAAGCCATTGCCAGCACGGGCGTTCCTAAAATTGTATTGCCGCTACATAGGGAAAATGTGGAGGTCTTGGGTTCTTCCAACGAACCGTTACCACATCTAGTGGATGCGCTGCTAAGGGAGCTACGAAAGAAAAAGGAGGCCGAGTCAAATGTGTGAGGCCAATGTATATTTGCTGGAGAATGGGAAAGAAGAGCTGTTATTGGAGCGTGTAGATACAATTGTGCCTAAAGGCAATGAAATTTTTTTAGAGAATATTTTCGGGCAACGTAAAACTTTGGCTGCGCAGATTAAAGAATTGCATTTGGTGGATCACCGAATCGTTCTGGAACGGGTGCAGAAACAGGCATGATTGAAATTCAAAATTTGGTAAAAAGATTCGGCTCGCGAACGGCGGTAGATGGGCTGGAACTGCATATCCCCGACGGGGAAATTTTTGGACTTTTAGGGCCTAACGGCGCTGGTAAGACGACAACCATTCGTATTCTAACGACCTTGGCTAAGGCTAGTTCCGGCGAAGTGCTGGTTCACGGTTTTCAGTTAGGCAGCGACGATGCGCAGATTAAAAAGCTGATTGGCGTCGTGCCGCAGCACTTCAATTTGGATGTGGACTTGACGGTGGAAGAAAACTTGGAGTTGCATGGGCGATTGCATCATATGGAGCGCTCTGTTTTGTTGCAGCGCATGGATTTGTTATTGGAATATGTGGAACTGCAGGATCGTCGCAAGGAGCGAATTCAGAGCTTGTCGGGTGGCATGAAGAGACGGGTGATGATCGCGAGGGCTTTATTGCATGAGCCGAAAATATTGTTTTTGGATGAGCCTACGGTGGGATTGGATCCGCAAGTGAGGCGTCGCCTGTGGGATTTGATTCGCCGTCTGAATAAAGACGGGGTTACGGTACTGTTGACAACCCATTATATTGAGGAAGCGGAGCATTTGTGCCAACGAGTGGGAATTTTGGATAAGGGACGGCTCATTGCTTTAGACACACCTGCGATATTGTGTCAGCGCGTGGGCCGTTTTGTTGTTGAATGGCCGGGGGAAGAAGGGCTGGAAAGCCGTTTTTTTTCGGAGCGTACTGAGGCGGCGGCTTTTGCAGCGCAGCTTGCGGGGGATGCGGTATTGCGGCAGTCCAATCTGGAGGATGTATTTGTGGAAATGACAGGACGTAGGGTGAGCGCATGATCGAAGATATCTGGACAGTATTTTGGCGAGATTGGCTTGTATTGCACCGCCGCCTTGCTAAGTTTATTTTATCGCGTATGGTAACTCCTATTTTATATTTAGTTGCTTTTGGCTGGGGGTTGGGCCGTTCCATGTCTTGGAGCGGCGGCAGTTATTTAGACTATATAGTGCCAGGCATCTTGGCGTTGAATTCGATGAATATCAGTTTTAGCTCCGTGGGCTCGCCTCTGAATATGAGCCGCTTATATCATAAAACATTGGAAGAATATCTAATTGCGCCAATTTCTTCTTTTTCGTTTGTTGTAGGCAAGATTTTAGGCGGCGTTGTCCGAGGCATGTTGTCTTCTCTGGTTATTTTGCTATTGGCCTGGCTGTTTGGCGCTGCGCTGAATTTGGACGGCTGGTTTGTACTGTTTTTGTTTTGTAATTGTTTTTTGTTTGCGGCCTTGGGTGTTGTGGCGGCGTTGATCATTGATTCTCATGAAGATATGGCTAACTTTAGCACATATATTTTATTACCGATGTCTTTTTTATGCGGTACCTTTTTCTCACCGGATCGACTGCCGCAAGCGGCAGCCTGGGTAGTGGAACTTTTGCCGCTGACCCATGCCAGCCAGTCTTTGCGTCAACTGGCTGGAGGCGGAGAAATACCTTTTGTTTCGCTTGCAGTACTATTAGGGTACGGTGTGGCATTTTCCATCTGGGGCGTGAAAGCGCTCGAAAAACTTCGTCGCTGTTAGAAACTTGACAGGATGCCTTGAGTGGGATATACTTACATACGCAGATGACTCCGTAGCTCAGCTGGATAGAGCGTTTGACTACGAATCAAAAGGCCGCAGGTTCGAATCCTGCCGGGGTCACCATTAAGGTTATAAAAGCTTTGCGATATATTCGCAAAGCTTTTTTTATTTCTAGATTACGTAATCGATAAAGGAACAATGTGGGAATTTCGATATTCTTATTGTAGGGAAGAGGAGACGGAATGATTCTGTCGCGGATTCATCAAGGAGGATGAGACTATGAAAATTACCGAATCGACAGTGAAGCTGAGCAGTCAGCACACAGCGGTGAGCAAAACCCAGGAACAAGAGACTTTGGAAGCATGGGTGGACGGTAAACAAGGAAATAAGGCGGGAATGGACGCAGTCAAAGTGGATGTATCGGCGCTGGCTAAAGAACTGCAGCAAAAGGCGACGGGAACCGAGGCGGCGAAGGAAGTGTCGGATCCCTTTGAACTGAGCGATGAGAATAAGCGCAAACTGGAAATGCTGCAGCGCTTTATGGAGGCGTTAACAGGGAAGAAGTTTAAGTTTGTTATACCGCAGTTCGATAAGGAGACGCGTCAGGCGATGACGACACAGTTGAGCCTGCAGTTGCCTGCTGCTGGAAGCGGCGGTGGCGGCGGCTCGCAGGCGGGAGGGCCTCAACGCGTTGGCTGGGGTGTTCGTTATGATTACAGTCGGGAACACTACGAAGCGGAGCAAGTATCCTTTCAGGCGCAAGGACTTGTTAAAACCGGGGATGGTCGGGAAATTCGCTTTGACATGCAAATGAATATGAGCCGCGAATTATATCAGAGCGAGCATGTTAGTCTCAAGGCGGGAGATGCGGCCATTGATCCGTTGGTGATTGAATTTGGCCAGCCTTTTGCTAAATTCTCCGGGCAGAAAGTGAATTTTGATCTGGATAGCGATGGCTCCATGGAAGAAATCCCCTTTTTAGCGTCCGGCAGCGGTTTTTTGATGCTTGATAAGAATAACGACGGCAAGGCTACGGACGGCAGCGAATTGTTCGGGCCTTCAACCGGGCAGGGCTTTTCTGAGTTGGCTGCCTACGATGCTGATGGAAATCAATGGATTGATGAAAATGATCCGATTTATAATAAACTGCGGATCTGGACGAAAGACGCTAATGGTCAGGATCAGCTTTTGGCATTGGGGCAAGCCGGAGTAGGCGCTATATATTTAGGAAATGTAGCAACCGAATTTTCGATGAAAGATGCTGCAGGCAATGCCCAAGGGCAGATGCGGACGAGCAGTGTCTTTCTTAAAGAAAACGGTCAGGTAGGCATGGTTAAGCAGATTGACTTGATCGTCTAAGAAAAACAAAAAAGGACAGCAAAAGCAAAAATGCTTGCTGTCCTTTTTAATTTGTACTATAAAAATGGTGCGGGCGAGAGGACTTGAACCTCCACGCCTTGCGGCAACAGATCCTAAGTCTGCCGCGTCTGCCATTCCGCCACGCCCGCGAGAAAATAAAAAAATGGTGACCCACGTTGGACTCGAACCAACGACACCCTGATTAAAAGTCAGGTGCTCTACCGACTGAGCTAGTGGGTCAAAATGGCTGGGGCGGCTGGACTCGAACCAACGCATACCGGAGTCAAAGTCCGGTGCCTTACCGACTTGGCTACGCCCCAACAGTATGAAATTAAATGGGGTGACTAGAGGGATTCGAACCCTCGAGTAACGGAGCCACAATCCGCCGTGTTAACCACTTCACCATAGCCACCATGTCTCTGCGACGTGACTTATTATAGACTAGGAAAGGAGGAACTGTCAAGGGCCATTTAGCAAAACATTATTATCTTGATGCAAGAAGGCTTTGAAGCAGTTATTTTGCGGCGTTCGGCGAGTAGGGGGAGCTTTGTTTTAGGGGGGCGGTGAATGTTTTTTGCAAAAATCTACAGAAATTAATTTTGCAAATAAGATGCTTTTTATTATTATTAAGGAAGAGAAATAAAATCAAATCGAAAGGTTGACACTATTGTGATGGTTGGTATATAATCATATACGTCGCTGAGGACAGCGGCAGTATAAATGCGGAAGTGGCTCAGTGGTAGAGCATCGCCTTGCCAAGGCGAGGGTCGCGAGTTCGAATCTCGTCTTCCGCTCCAGAAAATCAAACCAGCAGGGAACTGCTGGTTTTTTTGCGTCTGTTTCTTGTTTTTCCTCGGTGTGTGTGATAACATATTATGCATGACATGCGCATGTCCGTTTTTGGCTGCGCCATGAAGTCTATCATCAGGGAGGATTCGGCATTCATGAAAGTAACTGCGGAAAAGCTCGACAACCATAAAATGACTCTAGAAATTGAAGTACCTCAGGCAGAGGTGGCTAAAGCCATCGATCAAGCCTGCCGCCAGTTGGCGAACCAAGTAAGCATTCCTGGCTTTCGTAAAGGCAAAGTGCCGCGTAAAATTTTAGAGCAGCGCATTGGTAAAGAAGCCATTTTAAACGAAGCGTTTGAACTAATGGCTGGTAAGGCTTACGGTCAGGCGCTGGATGAGCAGGAATTAGATCCTGTGACTCGTCCAGAAGTGGAAGTTGTGACCTTGGCGGAAGATCAGCCGCTGGTGTTTAAAGCAACGGTCACGGTAAAACCGGAAGTGACTCTGGGTGAATACAAAAATCTAAAAGTTGAGGCCCCTTCGTCGGAAGTATCTGATGAAGATGTTGAAAAACAATTGCAATCCATGCGGGAGCGTCAAGCCAAGATGGTTGTTGCCGAGGGCGCAGAATTGGCTAATGGCGATTTTGCAATTATTGATTTTAAAGGGTTTGTTGCAGGAAAAGCCTTTGAAGGCGGCGAAGGTAAAGCATATCCGCTGGAAATCGGCTCCGGTTCCTTTATCCCTGGCTTTGAGGAGCAATTGGTCGGCGCTAAAGCTGGCGAAGAGCGTAAAGTCAATGTAACCTTCCCGGAAGAGTATCATGCAGAAGCGTTGGCTGGTAAAGAAGCGGTGTTTGAAGTTACCGTTCAGGACATCAAACGCAAAGAACTGCCGGCTCTTGACGACGAGTTTGCTAAAGACGCCAGCGTGTTTGCTACGCTGGATGAATTGCGGGCCGACGTGCGTAATAAGTTGGAGCAAACGGCTGCTACTCGTGCAGAAACGGAGTTCCGGACCAATGCAATCAAGTTGGCTGTTTCTAATGCCGAAGTGGATTTGCCGGAAGTAATGGTTGAGCAGCGCATTGACAATATGATCAATGATCTGGATATCAACCTGCAGAGCCGCGGCATGCGTTTAGAACAGTACTTGGCTTTCTCTAAAATGGATATGGCTGCGTTGAAAGAGCAGTATCGTGAGCCTGCTACGGAAGCGGTAAAAGGCGATATGGTTTTAGAAGCCATTGTAAAAGCGGAAAATATTGAAGCGGCTCCGGAAGATTTGGAAGCGGAAATGGTTACTATGGCTGCCGCTTATGGCAGCAAAGTCAAAGATGTGGCCAAAATCATCCAAAAGCAAGGTTATACTGGTGCATTCTTGCAGTCGATTCTGCGCAAAAAAGCAACTCAGTTGATTTTGGATACCGTAGAAAAAGCATAAAGAACTGCGTAATGCTATTTCGTTTAACTAGAAACTGTTGTCGATTTTCGGCAACAGTTTCACTACCATACAGAGAGGTGTGAAAACATGAGCTATGTGCCGATCGTTGTGGAACAATCCAGCCGTGGAGAACGTTCCTATGACATTTATTCCAGACTTTTAAAAGATCGTATCGTTTTTTTGGGCGGTCCCATTGACGATCATGTGGCCAATCTGGTCATTGCCCAGCTTTTGTTTTTGGAATCGGAAGATCCGGATAAAGACATTCATCTTTATATCAACAGTCCCGGTGGCGTGGTAACGGCCGGTATGGCTATTTACGATACCATGCAATATATTAAACCTGACGTGTCGACTATTTGCATCGGTTCGGCCGCTTCAATGGGGGCGCTGCTCTTAACTGCAGGCGCCAAAGGCAAGCGGTATGCTTTGCCATATGCGCGGGTTATGATTCACCAGCCTCTTGGCGGTGCACAGGGGCAAGCGACGGATATTGAGATTCAGGCTAAAGAAATCTTACGGATGAAGGAATCTCTAAACGGTATTTTGGCGTCGCATACCGGACAACCATTGGAACGGGTATGCCAAGATACGGAACGGGATTACTTCATGTCCAGCGAACAGGCGTTAGAGTATGGCATTATTGATTCCGTGATTCGGCGGGATGAACGAAATCCGAAGACTCCGGAATAGGAGAGTGAAACTATGTTGAAATTCGGAGACGATAAAAGCCAACTGAAATGTTCTTTTTGCGGCAAACTGCAGGAGCAGGTGCGCAAGCTGGTAGCAGGTCCTGGCGTCTATATTTGTGATGAATGCATTGAATTATGCAATGAAATCATCGAAGAAGAGTTGGGAGAAGAAGTTGAAGTAGAGCTTACATCGCTTCCTAAACCCAAGCAGATCAAAGATATTTTGGATCAATACGTCATTGGACAAGAGGATGCTAAAAAGACCTTGGCCGTGGCTGTGTACAACCACTATAAACGCATCAACTACGGAGCGCGCAAAGACGAGGTGGAATTACAAAAGTCCAATATCGTCATGGTGGGACCTACCGGCAGCGGAAAGACGCTATTGGCGCAGACTCTGGCGAAAATTCTGAATGTGCCGTTTGCAGTTGCGGACGCTACTTCGTTGACTGAAGCAGGTTATGTTGGCGAGGATGTGGAAAACATCCTGCTCAAGCTGATTCAAGCGTCGGACTATGATGTGGAACGGGCGGAAAAAGGGATCATTTATATCGATGAAATCGATAAAATTGCCCGCAAATCCGAAAATCCATCTATTACTCGCGACGTATCCGGCGAAGGCGTCCAACAAGCGCTTTTGAAAATCCTGGAGGGCACCGTTGCCAGCGTGCCGCCGCAAGGCGGGCGTAAGCATCCGCATCAGGAATTCATTCAGATTGATACGACGAATATTCTCTTTATCTGCGGCGGAGCTTTTAGCGGCGTTGATAAGATTATCAGCGGCCGTGTAGGCCAAAAATCGATGGGCTTCGGTGCTGAGATCAAGAGTAAACATGAGGAAAATATTGGTGAATTGTTGCGGAAAATTTTACCGGAAGATTTGCTGAAATTTGGCTTGATTCCGGAATTTATCGGTCGTTTGCCAGTCATTGTTACGCTGGATGCACTGGATGAAGAAGCGCTGATGCGTATTTTGGTAGAGCCTAAAAATGCGTTGGTGAAGCAGTATCAGAAGTTCTTGGAGATGGATGAGGTGCAACTGGAATTCCAACCAGATGCGTTGCAGGCCATTGCCAAGGAGGCCCTTAAGCGCAATACCGGAGCTCGCGGTTTGCGCGCTATCATCGAAAGCATTATGCGCAATGTCATGTATGAGGTTCCTTCAAACAGTGAGATTAGCAAATGCACGGTGACGCAAGAAGCGGTTCTCCATCAAGCTGACCCCTTGTTGAGCAAGGAAAAAGAAAAAAAGGGGCGCAGCAAAAAAGAAGAGTCGGCATGAGCTAAAGCCGGTAGGGTGTACCCTGCCGGCTTTTTTGACAGTATGATTTGGAAAATGAATCCTCGTAAAGGAGGACGTAATAAATGAAAAGTGAAGATGTTTTTGCCGTAAAAAGAACGTTGCCTATGCTGCCGTTGCGGGGGATTTTAGTTTTTCCGTATATGATCATCCATTTGGACGTAGGCCGTGAAAAATCGGTTAAAGCCCTGGAAGCGGCGATGATTGCAGACCGACAGATTGTTTTAGCGACTCAGATGGATGCACAAATTGACACGCCGACACCTGAGGAAATCTATCGTTGCGGCACAGTAGCGGAGATTAAGCAATTGTTGAAGCTTCCTGGAGGTACGATTCGCGTACTTGTAGAAGGCCTGCGGCGCGCTCGTATTGAGTCGTATTTAGAGGCGGAAGACTTTTTTCAAGTGGAAGTCAGTGAAGCCGTGGAGGATGTACAAGCGACGCCTGCCATGGAAGCTTATAAGAGAACCATGATTGAAGCTTTTGAAAAATGGGCGAAATTGAGCAAAAAAATTCCGCCTGAAACGCTTGTGTCTGTTTTATCCATTAACGAAAGCGGGCGCTTAGCGGACTTAATTGCCAGTCATTTAGCGCTGAAGCTGGAAGATAAACAAATGCTTCTGGAAGCGCTGGACGTGGAAGAACGGCTAGGAAAGCTTTGCGATATTTTGGCTAGAGAGTTGGAAATTCTTGAATTAGAAAAGAAAATCAGCGGTCAAGTGCGCAAACAAATGGAAAAGACGCAGAAAGAGTATTATCTGCGTGAACAGATGAAAGCTATTCAAAAAGAGCTTGGTGACAAAGACGAACGTATAGCCGAAGTGGAAGAATACCGGCGGCGCTTGGCGGCGTTGGAGCTGCCTAAGGAAACAGCGGATAAAATCGCTAAAGAGATTGACCGGTTGGAAAAAATGCCTTCTATGACGGCGGAAACTGCGGTTTTGCGCAACTATCTGGACTGGGTGCTGGTGCTTCCTTGGAAAGAAGAAACAGAAGACGTATTAGATATTACAGCGGCGGAAACGATCTTAAACGAGGATCATTACGGTCTGGAAAAGGTCAAAGAACGCATTTTGGAATATCTTTCGGTGCGTCAGTTGACGGAAAGTATGAAGGGGCCGATCCTTTGTCTTGTGGGACCGCCTGGAGTGGGCAAAACATCCTTGGCGCGCTCTGTGGCGCGCTCTTTAGGGCGTAAATTTGTGCGTATTTCCTTGGGCGGCGTCCGCGATGAAGCGGAGATTCGCGGACATCGACGCACCTATGTCGGGGCGTTGCCTGGGCGGATTGTTCAGGGGATGCGTACGGCGGGAAGCAAGAATCCTGTATTTTTGCTGGATGAGATCGACAAGATGAGCGCCGATTTTCGAGGAGATCCGTCTTCGGCGTTGCTGGAGGTATTGGATCCGGAACAGAACAATACTTTTAGCGATCATTATGTGGAGCTGCCCTTTGACTTGTCAAAAGTACTTTGGATGGTGACGGCTAATGTGCTGCACAGCATTCCAAGGCCGCTATTAGACCGTATGGAGGTTATTCAACTAGCTGGGTATACGGAAGAGGAAAAGCTGGAAATTGCCAAGCAGTACCTACTGTCGAAGCAGCTCAAGGAAAATGGGTTGAAGCCCAGCAAACTGAATGTACCGGAGAAGGTACTGGTGCGCTTGATTCGGGAGTACACTCGTGAAGCCGGCGTGCGTGGCTTGGAACGGACGATCGCCACTCTGTGCCGCAAGGCGGCGAGACAGATTGTACAAAACAAGAAAAAAAGCATCCGCGTAACGGAGAAAAATTTGGAAACCTATATGGGGATTCCTCGTTTTCGTCACTTGCCGTCTGAACAGAAAGATCAAGTCGGCGTCAGTACGGGCTTAGCCTGGACGGAAGTCGGCGGTGACGTCCTGCCTGTGGAAGTCTCAGTGCTTACCGGCAAAGGGACGTTGCTTTTGACCGGCAAACTGGGCGAAGTTATGCGAGAGTCGGCTCAGGCTGGGGTCAGTTATATTCGTTCACGCGCGGCGGAGCTGGGGATTGAAGAAGACTTCCATGCACAAAAAGATTTGCATATTCATTTGCCCGAAGGAGCGATTCCCAAGGATGGACCTTCAGCGGGCATTACGATGGCCACTGCGGTCATTTCCGCGTTAACTGGCCGTGCTGTGCGGGGGGACTTGGCGATGACCGGAGAGATTACGCTGCGAGGCCGAGTGCTGCCGGTAGGCGGCATCAAGGAAAAGGTTTTGGCGGCGCATCGCTTGGGAATTCGTACGATTATTCTCCCGAAAGAAAATCGTCGTGATTTAGAAGATATTCCTGCGGATATTCGTAAGGAACTTCGTTTTGTTGAAGTAGAACACATGGATGAAGTGTTGAAAGAGGCATTGGTGAAATAGGAATGAGTTCAGAAAAAGCAAAGTTGGATATTATACAGGCGCAGTATGTCGCCTCGGCGGTTCGGCGAGATCAGTTTCCAGAAGAAGCGCTGCCAGAGGTGGCTTTTATTGGCCGCTCCAATGTCGGTAAGTCGTCATTGATCAATTCGTTGTGCCGTCATCGTGGCTTAGCTAGGACTAGCGGTACGCCGGGGAAAACGCAGACCATTAATTTTTTTAAAGTGATGATGCGGGAAGGGGAGGAGCGCCTCCCTTTCCACTTAGTGGACTTACCAGGATATGGTTATGCCAAAACAGGCCAGGCAAACCGCAAAGTTTGGAGTCGCTTTATTGAAGATTATTTCAAACAATCTCCGTATTTGCGTTTGGTTTGCCTATTGGTTGATATTCGGCATGCGCCCATGCCCAGCGACGTGGAAATGTTTCGTCGCCTGGCGGATAAGGGCTTGCCGTTACAGCTGATTTTGACGAAGGCAGATAAGATTAGCAAGAATCAGGTGGCCTCTGCGGTAGCAAACGCGAGAAAATCATTGCAAACGCAAGGAATAGCCGAAGTGATGGCATATTCGGCGCAAAATGGTCAAGGTCGGCAAGAATTGCTTGACTTAATTAAGCTTATTTTGTAAAATAAAACACATGAAAAATAGATTTCAAAGATGACTTATATATTTGCATATTGGTCTGGTTTTGGAATTGAATGGAGAAGACATGCTGACAGAGTTTGATAAAAAGCTGTTGAATATTCTTCAGACCGACCTGCCTTTGGCAAGCCGGCCTTTTCAAGTCTTGGCGGAGCGGTTGCAATGTCAAGAAACGACAGTATTAGAACGACTGCTATATCTTAAGACTCATGGTTATTTGCGACGGGTGGGCGCCTTCTTTGACTCTCGGCAGTTAGGGTATGTCAGTACCCTGGTTGCGGTCAAGGTACAGCTAGCGCAAATGGATGCAGTAGCTAGGGCTATCAATGCTTATGCAGGCGTAACGCACAATTATGAGCGCGACGGGGAATATAATCTCTGGTTTGCTCTTATTTCTCCGGGATTAGCGGAAGAAACTCGTATTTTGGAAGAAATTCGCGCCTTGCCCGGTGTGGAAGAAGTACTAAGCCTGCCGGCTACGGAAAAATATAAAGTAAGTGTGCAATTTACGTTGTAAGGTGGAGGAAGTCCGTAAATGGATTTGATTGATCGCAAAATTGTCATTGCCATGCAGGATGAATTTCCTTTGGTGTCAGAACCTTATAAGGAGCTGGCAGATAGGATTGGCATTTCTGAAGAAGAGTTGTTGACTCGCTTGCAAAAGCAAAAGCGAGAAGGGTGTATTCGTAAAATGGGCGCTGTGCTTCGGCACCGTGAAGTTGGGTATACAGCCAATGCATTGTGCGCTTGGATTGTTAAAGAAGATCGCTTGTCCAAAGTGGGAAAAGTCATGGCGGCGCATCCTTCAGTAACACATTGCTATGCTAGGAAGAGCGCACCGCAATGGCCTTATAATTTTTACGTCATGCTGCATTCCCAATCGAGGGAAGCCTGCCGCGCCTTAGCGGCGGAATTGGCGGAACAGGCGGAAGAAAAAAATTATACGATGCTCTTTAGCACACGTGAGTGGAAGAAGACTAGCATGCGTTATTTCGCCGAACATAAATCAGTTTAAGCGTAGGGTGCCTGCTTCCCTGAAGGAAGAGGACTTTCTAAAGGAAGCAGGTTTTATTTTTACTCTTTTTTTACATTAAATTTTCTTAAAATAGTGCATTTTTCGCCTTAATTACTAGATATACAGTTTTTTCTGTAATGGAAGGTATCAGGCTTTCGCTCACAAACAATTGTGACATTAGAACTTCCTTGGCGGGTTCAATGTGCGAAAGATGAGATACAACTTGGCGTGGGAATTTTTTGCAGGAGGTGATGAAGACCCTATGCGTATGCCGTACAGCTCCTTTCCTCGGGCAACTTCTTTCCAGCTGGCGGCGTAGGAAGCAAAGTGGTAACAAAATTTTCCCCAAAAGATGAAGCTTTTTTACAACATTATCTGTTAGAGAAAGGAAGTTGACTACACATGACATGGACCCAAATTTATGATCCTATGGGCAGTTTGGCATTATCCTCGTTAGTAGCTGCTATTCCGATGATTATTATTTTCTACATGCTGGCGATTCGTCGTACTCCTGGTCACATCGCTGGCGCCGTTGCTGTAACTTCGGCGGTATTGATTGCTATTTTTGCGTACAAGATGCCAGCCGGACTGGCTTTGTCGGCTACCGGTATGGGCGCTCTTTACGGTATCTTCCCGATTTTCTGGATCGTTATTATGGCTATTTTTATTTACAATATTACTGTAGAAACGGGACAATTCGAGATTGTTAAAAACTCGATTGCCGCTATTACTGACGACCGTCGTCTGCAGGCGCTCCTGGTTGCCTTCGCTTTCGGCGCATTCCTAGAAGGTGCTGCCGGTTTCGGTACGCCTGTTGCTATTTCCGCCGGTATGCTGGTGGGCCTGGGCTTCAACCCGCTGTATGCCGCTGGTCTGTGTTTGATTGCTAATACAGCTCCGGTTGCCTTCGGCGGTATCGGTATTCCGATTATCGTTGCTGGTCAGGTTTCTGGCGTGGACACCATGCAAATCAGCGCCATGGTAGGCCGTCAGCTGCCGTTCCTTTCGATCATCATCCCGATTTGGCTGGTTACCTTGATGTCCGGTTGGAAATCTTGCATGGAAGTGCTGCCGGCTTGCTTGGTTGCTGGTGTTTCCTTCGCTGGTTTGCAGTGGTTCTCCTCGAACTACCTCGGACCAGAACTGCCCGATATCTTGTCTTCTTTGGCTGCTATTATTTCGTTGGCTCTGTTCCTGCGGGTATGGAAGCCGGCTACGATTTGGCGTTTTGAAAACGAAAAAGCGCCTACACTGCAAGTGAAAAGCCCTGATTCCGCTGGTGCGGTAATCAAAGCTTGGTCTCCGTTCATCATTCTGACGGTTATGGTTATTCTCTGGGGTCTGAAGCCGGTTGTGGCCATGATTGATACTGTAACTTTAAAATGGATGATCCCTGGCTTGCATAAGGCTGTTATTCAAGTGGCTCCGATCGCTAAGAGCCCCAAGGCTATGGATGCTATTTTCAAAATTAACTGGCTGAGCGCCGCTGGTACCGCGTTACTCTTCGCAAGTATTTTCTCTTCTATGGTTCTCGGCGTTGGTCCTAGCCGTTACTTCACCATTTTGGGCCGTACCTTCAGCCAGTTGAAAAAGCCTTTGATTACTATTCCTTGCGTTTTGGGCTTGGCGTATATCATGAACTTCTCTGGCATGAGCGCTACCATGGGTCTGTTCTTGGCAGGCACCGGCAGCTTGTTCCCCTTCTTTGCTCCGGTCTTGGGCTGGTTAGGCGTATTCCTGACGGGTTCTGATACTTCTGCTAACGCTCTCTTTGGCAACTTGCAGGCTGTTACAGCGCAGCAGGTTGGCGTAGATCCTATTTTGACGGTTGCAGCCAACTCTTCCGGCGGTGTAACTGGCAAAATGATTTCGCCTCAGTCCATTGCTGTTGCTACGGCCGCTACCGGTTTGGTAGGCAAGGAAGGCGATTTGTTTAACTTTACGGTTATGCACTCCTTTGTGCTGTGTATCATTGTTTGTATAATGACCTATGCTCAGGCATATTTCTTGTCCTGGATGATTCCGCACTAAGTAGTAATTTTAATCATGATGCGCAGGATGGAAGCTGTCTTCCATCCTGTTTGCTTTTTTTCATTGCTACATAGAAAAGGGGCCGTAGGCAGAGTATGGACTTTGTTTGGCTGGTAGTGTATTATAGAAGCAGACTTTGTTTGTAGGTGATACGATCGTGATGAATCAAGAACTTTTTGCGTTGGCTCAACAGGATCTTGCGGCGTTGGAAGCGGAGTTGCTTTCCGTGGTGGATTCGCCGGTGGATCTGGTCCATAAAATTAGCGATCACCTAGTGCAGGCCGGCGGCAAGCGGTTGCGTCCTGCGCTCTATTTTTTGTGCGCGCGCAGTAGTGGAAGCCAGCCGGCTACCATGATGCCTCTGGCTACAGCTATTGAAATGATTCACATGGCAACGCTTGTCCATGATGATGTAGTGGACTCTTCGAATACAAGGAGAGGGAGGCCGACAGCCAATTCGCTTTGGGGTAATCAGATGTCTGTTTTGACAGGCGATTATTTATTTGCCAAGGCGTTTTCTCTAATTGCCACGCATGTGGATCAGAGTATGCTGCGTGTATTGGCGGATGTTATTTGTGCGATGTGTGAAGGCGAGATCATTCAAAATCAGTTTATTTTCCAGCTTGAGCAGAGCGAGCAAGAATATTATGCTCGTATTGCTAAAAAAACAGCGGACTTTATTGCCGCCAGCTGTGAATTAGGAGCGTTGTCCGCCGGTTTGGCCGCAGAAGCTACTGATGCGCTGCGCCAATATGGATATTCTTTGGGGATGGCTTTCCAAATTACGGATGACATTTTGGATGTGACGGCTTCTAGTGCGCAAATTGGCAAACCTGCGGGAAATGACCTGCGGCAGGGGATTATTACGTTACCAGTGTTGCGAGCTTTGGCAGTAGCGGAAGAACGCGACACCTTGCGAGGTTTACTCGAACAAAAAGTAGTGCTGAATGATGAGGAAGTTCAAAGAGCATTAGACATCGTACATGCATCTGACGGTGTTGCTTATTCTTACGCTAAAGTGGATGCCTATTTGCAACAAGCCAAAGAGGTGTTGCCTGAGTGTTTGAAGGAAAATTTCCGAGAAACTTTTTGTCAGGTAGCTGACTTTGTGAACTTACGTAAATGCTGATATATGGGCTGTAATCCTTGAAAATGCACAAAAATAAAAGAACGGTTCAAAACCGTTCTTTTATTTTTGTGCATTTTTGTTGTTTTTTAAGCAGGAGATTCGTATTTCATAGCGAAGACTTAAAGTGTTTGAAAATGGAGAAAACATTAAATTTATTGTGTATGATGAAGATTGAAGAATATCCTACTTTGTTTCTAAGAGCAATCTATTTTTTTGCTTTTGGATAGAGTTGTGATTTTATGCAAGAAAGGAGGTGACTTGATAAAGGCGGCACGACTCGACTTTTTGAGAAAGGAGGCAGTCGATTACGCTTAATTACGGTAACAAAAATAGAAAAGAACCAAAACTGCATAAGCAGCTATGGTTCTGCAGAGAACAAAATAAAGAGGGGTGTAGTTACGTATGACATGGGTACAAGGTTATGATCCCATGGGGAATATTATTCTGTCCGCTATTGTGGCAGGTATTCCCTTGTACATTTTGCTCTTTTTACTGGGCGTTAAAAAGACTCCAGGCCATTTTGCCGCTGCTGCCGCCGTTGTTTCGGCGCTGGTTGTTGCGGTTGCCGCTTGGGGCATGCCTGCAGGTTTAGCTATTAACTCGGTTGTTTGCGGAGCTGCTTTCGGCATCTTCCCGATTGTCTGGATTGTAGTTACTGCAATTTGGGTCTACAACATGACTGTAGAATCGGGCGAATTTGAAATTATTAAAAACTCTTTGGCTTCTATTACTGAAGATCGTCGTTTGCAGGCCTTATTTGTAGCCTTCGCTTTTGGTTCTTTTATTGAAGGAACAGCCGGGTTCGGCACTCCGGTGGCTATTACTGCAGCCATGCTCGTGGGTCTGGGTTTCAACCCCGTGTACGCTGCAGGGATTTGCTTGATTGCTAATACGGCGCCTGTTGCCTTTGGCGGGATTGGTATCCCGGTTATTGTTGCGGCTCAGGTATCCGGATTGGATATCATGCATATCAGCCAGATTATTGGTCGTCAATTACCTTTCTTGTCCATCATCGTGCCTTTGTGGGTAGCAGTTACCATGAGCGGGTGGAAGCGTTCCATGGAAGTATTGCCGGCCCTGTTGGTTGGCGGCGGCTGCTTTGCTGTTACCCAGTGGTATACAGCAAACTATGTTAGCCCGTACCTGCCTGATATTACCTCGGCTGTCGTAACTATCGTTGGTTTAGGTTTGTTCTTGCGTTTCTGGAAGCCCTCCAATATTTGGCGCTTCCCGGATGAAAAAGATACCGGATCTGGTAAAGAAGAATTGCGCTATACTTCGGGAGAAGTTATTCGCGCCTGGATGCCTTACATTCTCTTAGCTATCATGGTCTTCCTTTGGGGATGGGGCCCTGTTAAAAGTGTTTTGGGAGCCACCAATATTAATATTCCTTGGCCTGGTTTGCATAATGCAATTTCCAAAGCTGCGCCGATTGTGGCGAAAACAACTCCTTACGGTGCGGTATATACCTTCGGTTGGTTGTCCGCCGGCGGTACCGCTATCTTGCTTTCCGGCATTTTGTCTCTCTTTGTTATTCCTAATTATGGCGTAGGCAGAGCGATTTCTTGCTTTGGCCGTACCATTCGTATCCTCATGTTCCCGATTGTAACGATTGCTATGATTTTGGGTTTGGCCTATCTGATGAACTACTCGGGCATGAGTGCTACCATGGGTCTGGCTTTCACGAAGACTGGGGCCTTGTTCCCGCTCTTTGCGCCAATCCTTGGTTGGTTGGGCGTGTTCTTGACTGGTTCAGACACCTCGTCCAACGCCTTGTTCTCGTCGCTGCAGAGAACGACTGCCGAGCAAATCGGCGCCGACCCTTACTTGATGGTTGCAGCTAACTCCTCTGGTGGTGTTTGCGGTAAAATGCTTTCTCCGCAAAGTATTTCCGTAGCGACCGCTGCTACCGGCCTGGTAGGGCAGGAAGGAACGATCTTCCGCTTTACTTTGCCTCATAGTATTGCAATGATCATCATTGTTTCTTTGATGACTTATTCGCAAGCGTATTTCTTACACTGGATGCTTCCATAAGCTTAAAAAGGAAGAGCGTCGCCGGTTTTGCCGGCGGCGTTCTTTTTTTGGACTTTAAAAAGTTTTTCATTAAAATTTACCTAATTATACTATATAAGGCGCTACGAGGTAAATAGAAAAGATTAGGTCTTGCATACATAAATTTAGATAGCGTAGAATTAAGTTCGCAAAAGTGAAAAAGGAAAAGCCATCGAAAACTCCGAAAAGGTAAGTGCTAGCAAACCCAAAGGAGTGTGTAATCGATGGCTTACCAAAATTCTACCGTACCTTTCGAAAAAATGCTAATGAAATTTGTGTTGGACGAAGAACCCATGTTATCTATGCTCAAATGGCTCTGTGAACGGCTTATGGAAGCCGAAGTAGAAGGAAAGCTTGGCGCTGAAAAATCCGAGCGTAGTGAAGGACGCCAAGGATATCGCTCCGGATACCGGGTTCGCCGCTTC
>NZ_KB894596.1 GCF_000374545.1 Anaeromusa acidaminophila DSM 3853 | reverse complement strand
GCTTCTTCAAACGAGAGTTTTCTTTCTCAAGTTCTTTCAGCTTTTTAGCATCGGAAGAAGTCATTCCTCCGTATTGCTTACGCCAACGATAATACGTTTGCTCTGTTACTCCGAGCTGCCGTGAGGTTTCAGCAATCGTCTTTCCTTGTCCGCACAGGATTTCCGCTTCTCTTAAATGCACGATGATTTGTTCTGCCGTATACCTTTTCTTCCCCATGTTTTTCGCTCCTTTTTAAGTTAGTCTAGCATACTTTTTTCTAACTTAAAATCTGGCTCGATTTTCGGGGGGCATGCCACTTTCTTTTTGTCAAATTGAGGAACAGAACGAGAAATCATTATTGCCAAAAACATATAAGTAGTAGCAAACTGCGAAGCCATAATTAATAGTCCTTGCTCAGTTATCGGAACTAAGAGTCCTGAACCTTTTACAGAGTTTGTTAAACTAAAGAAAAGAGACGTCAACCAAAAAGAATAATTTTCTGGCCACCCCTCAAAATGATTAGAGTAACATACTTGATAAAGATATGCATAGGAAAAGACAGAAAAAGCAATAGCTAACAAAAGATTTATAAATCGTCTTCTCATCCGTTCAGGCGACACCTGTTCATTCGTAACCGCTCGTATATGCCAAACATGGTAATAAAAGTACGTGTGCAAATTTGTAATTATTAGATACCATGTAAATAGCCTATACCAATAGCCATCGATATAATTTATCCATAGAATAAAAACAAACAACCACTTACTAACAATAAAAATATCAATCGCAATATTTTGACTCTCAATTTGTTTGTTTGTCTCTTTTACTAGACTTCTAGCAATCGTTTTAAAAAGCTCAACTAGGTTAATTTTATTAAAAGAAATAAGAATTATATTTATAAAATAATAAATAAATCCATTTTTCAAATTCCTCTCTTTACTCAAAATCCCCCTCCTTTCTACTTATTATTCCACTCCAACTCCGAAATCACTCAGGTTTCGTAATATAAGTTTCTTCTATAAAAATTCACTTGACATTCAGCTTATGCATTGGAATAACATTTGAAATTTTAAGAATATCTTTTGGTAAATCCAAAAGATATTCTACTTCACTTGAAGTAAAACTAAGGTTAAAATCTCTAGCTAATTCAGATAAAAATTCTTTTGGAGTTATCACACCACCCTCTATAAGCATCTGTACTGCTGTCTTTAATAGCGAAGGTGTCGACGTAAATAAAAGATCATCTAAGGGCTCTTGCTTCTTGATACCTTTTTTCTGCATTGTCCGCATTAACTGTTGATAAGTTGAATAATCAATCAGACCTAAATTGTATGATCGCCTTATCATCGCAGATATTGAGACTTTCCACTTTCTCTTTAGCTCAATATAATATGAAAGATTATTAGCATATGCCCCCACATCAGCAACAAATGCTTCTTTGGGCAATAAAAATGCTGAAGCAAATTCATGGGCTTGATTTTCCCGCTCCTTAAATTCATCTTTCGATAAAGTTTCTATGTCTTCACTCCATTCATGTAACAGAATATGGCCCAATTCATGAGCAACATCAAAATGAATCCGAGCGGCAGTACCTTTATTTTTGGAGTAGCCAATCAAAAATATTGTGCTCTCATTCAAATCGATCATTTGACTAAAAGCATCTATGTCGGCAGTATCAGTATCAAAACTTGTTACTAATATCCCGTTTTGTTCGACTAGATAGACGATATTATCAATAGGCTTATCACCAAGCTTCCAAAAGTCTCTAAGGTTTTTGGCAGCTTCTTCTGGATCTATCTCATTCTGTATTGACGGAAGATTAAAGGCAGGAAATTCAATATATTCATTCAAGAAGGAGTATATTGTTGAAATAAAATTCATCTTTTGAATCTGCTGATTGCGATACTTCTTATTGGTTGTTAGCAATGCTCTAAAGTAGGTAGATCCTACTTTTAGTTTCATTGCATTCTCTTCCAGAAAAAAATCAGGAGGAAACCCCAGAACATCACTCATTCTCTTTACTGTTGAATACTCCGGATTTTTCAATTTATCATTCTCATACATGGAAATTGTTTGTCTTTGAAGTTGTAGTCTCTCAGCTAATTCAGCCACCGTTAATCCACGATAAATTCTTGCAGACTTTAACCGTTCTCCATTAAATTGCTTTATGGTACGCATATTATTCCTCCAAATAAACTGCTGCTTAATTACGTAATAATTTTATCTTCGCCATCAAGCTTCTTTCGTTCCGCAGGCCTTTTTTGACCCATCTTATCTTTTGCTTTCTGCTTGTATTTTAAACCACCACTCGGCTCAACATATACCGATGCCCTATCAAGAGCTTTACCAGCTATTATACTTTCACTAGCCTTAATATAGTTGCTCCAGTCAACTTCATCGACTATTCCTAAATTACTATCAACCACACAGCATCGTAGCGATGCTAACTCATTATTAAAGCTACTGAATAATATCAATGCATGATGCCTTACTAACTCATTCGGCACCCCGAGGTCACGAAATATCTTTTCGATGATTTCCTGAATGAATTCTTCATTGTTAAACTTTTTTTCGCATAATGGAAATAACAATAACTGATTTTTAGCTGCACATAAATCAGCATTTAATGATCTAGCAAATGCATCAATATAGTGCGCATTTCTTCTTTTCGGAAATTCCTTCTTTAATAATTCAAAACGCTGTTCCCTCATTAATGAATATACAATTCCAGTATTTCTTTCGAAAATCGGAACCATTTCCCATGGCCCTCTTTTGGTAGGGTTAGCAATAATATCAATTTGGTTAAAATTTTTACAAATATTGGTGTTTAGTAGGTCCCATATTCTTGTAGGAGTACTGTTTTGCGTAACCAAACCATGGGATTTTATGTCTCCTTTAATATCATCTCCCACTGCATCACTCACACACTTTGTAATAACACTAATAAATTTATCCGTTGCCTTAATCTTGTATCCCGATGGATTCATAGCTAAAACACCCCCTACATTTATCTACGACTACATAGTAAGACTTTTCCTGAAAAATGTCAATCAGAAATACATTTTCACTATAGATCGTCTATTTTTATGCTCAAAAAAATAATTCAGTCTTTCTCTTCCGTGAAGAATATTCAAAAACATTTTGGATATCATCATCCTAAGCACGACACCTATCTGGAACTCATTCAAAATCAGCTAAATCAGGCTGTGCCTAGCGTAACCTCGCGTTCATTGGTATCATCAAAGAAGAATTAGACAACGTAGATATCGCCATAATCTCTAAAAGGAAGGTCGTCCCTTGTGCGCTACTTCCATTTTGACAAAGCTGTCAATTTAGATAGCACTACGAGCCGAAGATAGATCTGTTTCTCCAGGACCATAAAAAAGTATAATGCTACTACGATTATAAATCGATACTTTTTCCATATAGATATCCCAATAGATAGTCCACTATTATTTCAATTTGCATTCACTTCACCATATTTGCTATCATTTCTCTCTAAATAAGCAGCGGATAAGCAGTTTTTACACAAAAAAGCCTTCCAGCGAAATCGCTAGAAGGCTTGCTTTTACTATGGTGCGCCCGGCAGGAATCGAACCTGCGCTCCCGGCTCCGGAGGCCGGTGCTCTATCCCCTGAGCTACGGGCGCATATGCTTGAGTCACGAGAGGAATTATATCATACTCTAGTTATATTGTCCATCCTTTTCCCTATTCATTCGCATCCAGGCGCAACCCGCGTGTTTCTTCTCCCCAAATCCAAATCACCGCCGCCGTAACAAGCATGACCAAGGTAAACATGCCAAATACCTGCGCAATAGAACCGCCAAACGAGAGGCACCAGCCTACTACGGACGGCGCCAAGATACCTCCAACTCGACCTACGGCTGCAGCCCAGCCGGAACCAAAGGCGCGCATCCGCGTCGGATAAAGTTCCGGCGTATAGGTATAGACCACGCCCCAGGCTCCCAGATTGAAGAAAGACATAAAACTTCCCCAAAAAAGCAGCTCGCCGCTGGAACCGCCTTGTCCGAAAAAGTAAGCGCATAGAGCGCTCAACGACAGAAAGGACGCCAGGGTTCCTTTGCGCCCCAGACGGTCTACCAAATATGCCGCCGTAAAATAACCAGGCAGCTGTGCTACAGTCATTAGCAATACATACTCAAAGGTCTTTACCACCGTATGCCCCTGTCCTACCATTAATGAAGGCAACCAGGTGAAAATACCGTAATACGAATACACAATACCAAACCAGATTACCCAAAGCACCAGGGTCCGTTTCATGAACTGCGGCGTCCACAGCTCTCTAAAAGCAATACGAGTCGTTACTGTAGCTTTTTGGGGCGCTACCGCTTCTTGGCAAACCGCTAGGCCGCCACGTCGCTCCATATCGCAGACAATCGCGTGAGCTTCCTCCAAGCGTCCCTGCGCTGTCAGATACCGTACTGACTCCGGCACCCAGCGCCAGATCCAAAAAACATACAAAGCCGGAACCGCGCCCAATAAAAAAGCCACATGCCAGCCATAATAGGGAATCACCAAGTACGCTACCAAGGCGGCAATCAGCCAACCACAGCCCCAAAAGCTTTCCAGCAAAACAATCATCTTGCCGCGATCTTTCGGCGGTGAAAATTCACTAACTAGCGTTACTGCCACAGGCAGCTGTCCGCCCAATCCAAAGCCTACTAAAAAACGAAATACCAACAAAGACTCATAATTCCAGGCAATACCGCACAAGCCAGTAGCCACACTATACAAAACAAGGGTTGCCGCAAAAAGCTTGCGTCGCCCAAAGCGATCCGCTGCCGCGCCGGCTAAAACAGCCCCTAGCGCCATCCCAACCAGACCCATACTGCCAATATAGCCCATTTGCGCCGTCGACAGCCCCCACGCTTTAGACAAGGCGGGCAGTACAAACGCAATCAACCCCGTATCCATAGCGTCAAACATCCAACCCAAGCCTGTTAAAGCCAACAAGCGATAATGAAACGCTCCTGTAGGTATGCGTTCCATACGACTAATTACATCCATTCCTCCAACCACCTTTTGTATGTTTATTTATTTCACAGTACGTACCTTCCACTTACTCGAGCCATCAGTCTTTACAGTTGTCTTGTCACTAATTGCTATTATAAAAGCTTGCTTTCGCAAAAGCAAGCTTTCTCTATCTATCTAACGAACCAAAATTCCCATTCGGGCTAATTCAGCTTCTATTTCGTGTAAAGTTTCCTTGTCTGGCACTTCTATCGTGTGCAAATGCACGCCGCCAGTCAGTAATGATAATGGCTCTGCCTGCGCTTCGCCCAAATTGTGCAAAAAACGTTCCACATCACGTCGCGACGAAAGACGCAAAGCCCCTTTTAATTCTCCATACAGCGGATGCTCTACTGCTACATCCAGTATACATCCGCCTCGATCCACCACCGCAAAAAGTTCGGCAGCCAATTGCGCATTATCGTGCCGGCAAACCAGCGTAGCCTGAATAGTTTGTTTGACATTTTCCTTAGGTATCCAATATCCTTGCGGCGTCGCAACGATCCGGCCTCCCGCAGCACGTAAAATAGCAATATCACCGACAATTACCTGCCGGCTTACGCCAAATTCTTGCGCTAACGCCGTACCTGTCAACGCGTCCGGGGATGTTTGCAAACGTTTCTGCAAGGCCGCCCTGCGTTCTTTCGTTTCCATAAGTCCTCCTATTTTTCGCTGCTTTGCGCGAAATGCTGCAGTTCATCCAAATACTCTGTCGGCCCTAGAACCAACAGAACATCACCCACTTGAATGCGCTCCTGTGCATGCGGATTGCTCATAAGCTCTTCTCCTCGGCGCAAGGCAATAACAATCGAGTGAAAACGTTCTTTAATCTGGCTTTCTGCAAAACGTTTGCCCACAAAAGAAGAGGTCTCCGTTATCGTTACTTCGGAAAAATCCATAGGCAACTCTTCGTTATGCAAAACATTCTCTACAAAATCAACAAACACCGGTCGTGTCATGGAAGCCACCATCTGGCGCGCGCCCATCACCGACGGTACAATAACCTGGTTCGCCCCGGCAATGCGCAGTTTATTCTCCGCCTCCAACCGCTCGGCTCTCGCTACAATATGTGCGGTAGGGTTTAAGCTTCTCGCGGTTAACGTCACATAGACATTATCAGCATCATCCGACAAGGCCGCAATGACCCCCTTGGCTTCAGCCACGCCCGCCTGCAGCAAAACGCTGTCTAAGGTGGCGTCGCCATGGAGAACTAATACTTTTTCTTCACGCAAGGTTTGGTAAACAATATCGTCTTTTTCGATAACCACAAAGGGTTCTTTTTTTTCTAATAGCGACTGCACCACATTGCTGCCCACCTTGCCTGCGCCGCACACGATAATATGATCTTGCATTTTACTAATACTGCGCTCCATGCCCCGCCTCCCCAATAAATCACGTATTTGGCCTTCCAACAGTAAAGATACTACCATTATTAATGTATAGTAGGTTACGGAAAAACCGGCAACAATAAAGAAGATAACAAAAATACGTCCTTCGGGAGTAACTGGCGCAATATCGCCGTAGCCCACTGTAGCCAGCGTCACAACAGTTACATACAGAGCGTCCAAAAAAGAAAGCTCTTCAAAAGTCATAAAGCCCCAAATGCCAATAACTAAGATAACTAAAAAAGCGCCGATGGACTTTTTCAACCGTTGCACCATATAATTTCCACCCCGTTTTCTACATTCGATATTACTTCGTCTTATTCCGTCCATTTCCTGCCAATTTATTTATCTTCGCTGGTTATTAGAATAGTTTTAGTTATACAAAAAAGCCACCGCATTGCGATGGCTTTTCTTTTCAAATGGTGACCCGTAAGGGAATCGAACCCTTGTTCCCGCCGTGAAAGGGCGGTGTCTTGACCGCTTGACCAACGGGCCAAAATGGCTCCTCGAGTAGGACTCGAACCTACAACCCCGCGGTTAACAGCCGCGTGCTCTACCGATTGAGCTATCGAGGAATAGTGCCGAATCATCGGCGACGTTTGTTATTATATAGCAGGATGAACCGCTTGGCAATAGGAAATTTGCATTTTCTTTGCTGTTGCTTTACTTATTTCGCTTTTTCGGTCAGTAATTCTTGCACAAAGTTTGGCAATGCAAAACAGCTATGATAAATTGACTCATTAAAATACCGCGTACGGAAAGGCAACGGACGCAAAGCCGTCTCCAATGGGTCCGCTTTTTTAGAACCCATTGTGAAGGAATGCATCCCCCCCGGATACAGCGGAATGTGAGCCAAATACATCCTTGCTACAGGAAACAACTCCTCAACATCCAGCCAAAGGCGCTGTATCAGATCCTGGTGATAAAAAGGCGACTCTGTTTGTTGCACAAAAAGGCCGTCCGCTTTTAAAGCCCGATAAACGTCCCGATAAAAAGCCTTAGTAAATAGACCTTCTCCCGGGCCGATTGGATCCGAACAATCCACAATGATAACATCATACTCGTTTTCCGCTTGGCTCATATGCTGAATTCCGTCGCCAATCTTCACTTCCAGACGCGGCGATCCAGCAATAAGAGCGGCGCTGATTTCCGGTAAAAATTTTTTACAGACATCCACGACCATGCCGTCGATTTCTATCATTTCTACCTTTTCCACACTTGGATGCCGCAGTACTTCCCGCGCCGTCCCGCCGTCTCCGCCGCCAATAATCAAGATTCGTTCGGGTCTTGGATGTGTACTCAACGAAACGTGAGCCATCATCTCATGATAAATGAATTCATCAAACAAGCTGGTCTGAAACACGCCATCCAAGACTAACATCCTTCCGAACGGTTCCGATTCCACCACAGCAATCTCTTGAAACGAAGAACGCCCCGAAAACAAAGTTTCCTTTATGCGCGCCGACATTCCCAAATGCTGGGTTTGCCACTCTGTCATCCATAAATCCATCATAATCCCCTCCCGCATCGGTCATTTAAAATAGAATACATATAAGTCAAGAGGGGCGCCGCTCGCGGTCCCCTCTTGCTAATCAGTTCTATAATATAATGATACCGCAATTTGCGGCGTCCGGCTAGCCCTAGAGCGTCTTTTTCCAGCGCGTCAAAATCGTGCGCGCCACATAGACCCCGCTAGCGCTGGCCTGCGATAAGCCCCTAGTCACCCCGGCGCCGTCGCCAATAGCAAACATACCGGGTAATTTTGTTTCCAATAAATTACTCAGTTCCAATCTGGAACTGTAAAATTTAACCTCTACGCCATAGAGCAAGGTATCATTGTTCGCCATCCCAGGGGCAACTTTGTCCAAAGCGTAAATCATTTCAATAATATTGTCTAAATGACGCTTAGGAAGCACTAGGCTTAAATCGCCTGGAACTGCATCCAAGGTTGGGCGCGTAAAGCTTTGCCCCAGACGATGTTCATTGGTTCGTCTGCCTTTTATCAAATCTCCGAAGCGTTGTACCAGCACGCCGCCGCCCAGCATGTTGGAAAACGAGGCAATACGCTTGCCGTATTGATGCGGCTCATTAAAGGGTTCGGTAAAGCGATTGCTTACAAGCAACGCAAAATTGGTATTTTTACTGTGCAACGCTTCATCTCGGTAACTATGGCCGTTCACGGTGATGATTCCATCCGTATTTTCCGCTACCACATAGCCCTTAGGATTCATGCAAAAAGTGCGAACTAAATCACCATATTGTTTCGTGCGATACACTAATTTTGCTTCATATACTTCATCGGTAATTTGTTGAAATACTTCTGCAGGAATCTCTACACGCACGCCTACATCAACCTGGTTGTTGAATACAGGCAACTTCAAAGCTTGGCACTGTTTTGAAAACCATTCGGCGCCAGCCCGCCCAGGCGCAGCGATTAAAGTGTCACAACGAAGTTCTTCTATTTCGCCTTTCGCCTTGAGCACAAAGCCTTGATTTTCTCCTTGCGGCAAAATTTCTTCCACTTGCGTGCGAAAGAAAAAGGATACTTTTCCTTTTAGTTCTTCATAAATATTTTTCAAGATCTGCAGATTGTTTTCAGTGCCCAAGTGCCGGACCGTGCCTTCGAGCAAATGCAGATCATATGCCAAGGCTCGCCGCTTTAAATGACTGTTTTGCGTAGTAAAGCATTCTGAAGGGGCACCATAAGAACAATTGACGGCATCAATATAGTAAATCAAGTCCATGACTTCTTCATCATCAAGGTATTCATGCAGCCAACCGCCAAATTCGGTCGTCAAATTGTATTTTCCGTCGGAAAAAGCCCCAGCGCCTCCAAAGCCGCGCATAATACTGCAAGGTTTGCAATTAATACACTGCGAAACTTTCTTCTCAGCGATCGGACAACGACGGTTATAGATATCCTGTCCTGCTTCCACCAGCGCCACTTTCGGGCATGGATTTTTTAAAGTCAGCTCATACGCTGCAAAAATAGCAGCAGGACCACCACCGATAATAGCAACATCAAATTGACTAGACATGGCAGCCTTCCTTTCTTTGGTTGCACGTTTACTAAGAAACATCCAAGCTACTTGGGCTTCACTGTCATAACGTCAGCACATGTCGATTAGGCGTATGCCTAGGCAGTTTCTTAACACAACCCGATACATTATACAGGAAGCCCCTTTCCAACGCAAGGTTTCGCGCTAGAAAAAACTATCTTTTACTTTCTTTATACATAGAATAAAAGTGTTAATAGGCCCATTGTCTTTTCAGCAGTATTTTTGTCCTATCACCGAGCAGGATTTTTCTAAAATACTGCGAATTAATTATTTTTATTATATGGAGGTTAGGAGGTGGCACAATGAACTGGCGTGATATCATTGCATATCTGCTCAATAGACTGCGCTTAGACGATATGCAATCGCGGCTGCTTTTCAGCTCCGCTTTACTTGTTTTTACGCCCTTATTGCTGTTGCTTCCCTTACAAGAACGTACTTCTTCGCCTATCTCCGACCCTTCTGTTTATCGAGAACTACAATATATCACAGATATTCAAAACGCCAACGTACAACGTTGGTTTACAGAGCAGTCCAATTTCATTGAACTTTTAAGCAATCTTCCTTCCGTAAGACAAGGAACCTCTGCAGACATTCAATTAGTTCTGGATGAGACGTTTCGCGTCCAAAACAACTTTACCGCCTTGACCTTTATCGATGCCAGCGGCATCGCCAGAGCTTCCGTGCATGGTCCTCTAAACCTCTACCTTGGCGACCGCGATTATTTCCAACAAGCCAAGCAAGGTAAAGTTATCTTAAGCAATGTCTTAACAGATCGCACCACCGGACGTCCCGTCATTGTGTTTGCTTCTCCCGTCCATGACGAGGACGGAAGCATTCGCGGCGTGATTACCAGCACAACACAGCTTAGCCACTTACAAAACATTTTAACTTCCGTTCATTTTGGAACAACGGGAAAAATGTATATTGCCGCTCCGGACGGCACGATAATCGCCGGAGCCGCCTTAGACATCCCCAGTTCGCTGATTCGACGTCTAGACGGCTTCATACAGGCGCAGCAATCGAAACAAGGTGTTGGTACATATACGGACTATTTAGGCCAAAATGTCGTTGCCGTATTCAAACCATTGGAGATTCATGATTGGATCCTATTTTGCGAAATGGATCAAAAGGAAGCCTATCAGCATCATGAAAATAAGCTGCGCATGCTGCTTATTGGCCTAGGCCTTGTGATAATCCTCGCGCTGCTGCTGCTTTTTTTAGGTCAGGAGATGTTCCTGCGCCCCTTGCGACATTTAATGCATTTGGCCGAAGAATACCGCAAGGGGAATTATATGGCCCGCCTTTCCAAGCAAAATTTACTTCTGGCCCCCACCGAGCTGCGTCATTTGGGGGAAACACTCAATGCCAATGCGGAAAAGCTTTCTACGATGTTGGAAACCATGGATATTGTCAATAAAGTAGTCACAGAAACAGAAGCGCGTTATCGCACACTTGTCGAAAAATCCATGGTTGGTGTTTATGGCATCTTAGACAATCGCATTATGTACGCAAATCCTCGTCTAGCAGACTTGCTTGGCTATGAACTTGGCGAGCTCAGCGGCGGCATGCCTGTACATGATATTATCCACCCTGACCACCTTCTGGAAGTGCAGCAACGCATGAAGGACCGCTTGGCAGGCGAGCTTGTCGATGAAAATTACGAAGTCAAGCTGATCCGCCGTGATGGACAGGTTATCTTCGCAGAAATTTACGCCTCCCTCGGCACGCTTGGCGGACAGCCAGCCTTGATTGGCACCATTTTAGATATTAGCGAACGCAAGAAAATGGAAGATGAGTTACGTCATCTCAGCATGCATGATCAACTTACAGGCCTCTTTAACCGCACCTTCTTCGAAGGAGAAATGCAACGTTTAAGCAGCAGTCGTCAACCTATCGGCATTGTTATTATTGATGTCAATGGCCTCAAGTTGATCAACGATACTCTGGGACACGCCAGCGGCGACGCCCTGATTTGCAATGTAGCGTCTCTCTTACGTTTGCATTTCCGTGGCGACGACATTGTTTCCCGCATCGGCGGCGATGAATTTGCCGCTCTCTTGCCTAACAGCACCGACCAACAATTAGGCAACCTCCTCAACCGCCTTCGCACAGCAGCCTCCGCATACAATCAAGAGCATCCAGAGCTCCCTTTGAGCATAGCCACAGGATACGCCATTGCCACCCCGGAAATTACTTCTTTAGAAGATGCTTTCCGGCAAGCGGACAATCACATGTATAACGACAAAAGCCAGCACCGTGAATCCGCGCGCCGCCTTATTCTCAATAGCTTTTTGCGTAAAGTCCAGGGGCACGAAGGAACGCACCAAAAGGATATTCAGCATATGCAAATGCTGATTACAAAACTGGCGCAAAAACTTCAACTTCCGGATTCTTTAATCCCGCAATTGCAAGCAGCCGTCCGTTATTACGACATCGGGCTCTTAAGCGTCAGCGAAAGCATTCTCTCCTCGAAAGATCCGCTTAGCGAAGAAGATCGCAGACACATTCATCGGCATCCAGAAGTAGGCCAACGTTTGGTCGAAAGCATACCTGAGTTGTCCAGCATCGGCGACTGGATTTTAAAGCACCACGAACGTTGGGACGGCACTGGTTACCCCATGGGCTTACAAGGCGCTGACATCCCCGCCAGCGTGCGCATGCTCAGTCTAATTGACAGCTATGAAGCGATGCGCCATGACCGCCCTTATCGTCCAGCGCTTTCCTTTGAAGAGACGATTGCTGAACTCCAAAAACAAGCAGGACTCCAATTCGACCCGCAGATCACGGAAGTTTTCATCACCCTTCTTTATGAGCTGCGAGCATAAAGGAACCTCGCAAAAAAGCGAAGAAACAAACCAGCCGAGTCCTAACTATGAAAAACCCACTACGGCCCTAACGTAAAAGGTCTCCAAGACGACATGTCTTGGAGACCTTTTTATTCTCTTACAATTGGTTTAACCGCGGCGCATAAATTGAGGAATTTCCATTCCTCCTGACAAACTAAAGTCCGTTTTTGCTTCAGGCGCTTTTACCGAGGCAGCCGCCCCTGGTTCCTGCCCAAAACGAGTAGCAATAATTGTAATTCGCACATCATCGCCCATCGTCTCATCAATATCAGCGCCAAAAATAATATTAGCGTCTTCGTCTACGGCATCCGTCAACAAGCCCACTGCTTCATTCACTTCGAGCAAGCTCATATCCTGACTGCCGGTCACATTAACCAATACAGCTCTTGCGCCTTCGACAGAAATGCCTAAAAGAGGGCTATGCATTGCTTTTTGCATAGCATCCATCGCCCGGTCCTCGCCTTTGCCCATGCCAATACCCATAAAAGCCTGACCGGAAGAAGACATGACCGACTGCACGTCGGCAAAGTCCAAGTTGATCATCGCCGGCTTGGAAATCAACCCAGCGATGCTATGCACGCCTTGTTTCAGAACGTCATCAGCCATGCAGAATGCATCCAGTAAACTGGTTTGGCGCGAAGCAATTTTCAACAAGCGATCATTCGAAATGGTGATCAGCGTATCTACATGTTCACGCAGTTTCGCTACGCCCTGTTCCGCTTTAACCATGCGCCGTTTTCCTTCAAAAGAAAACGGATAGGTTACTACACCTACAGTCAAGGCGCCTACTTCTCTGGCGCATTGAGCAACGATCGGCGCTGCCCCTGTTCCCGTACCGCCGCCCATGCCGGCCGTAACAAAAACCATATCGGCGCCATCCAGCGCTTTAAGAATATCCGCCCTGCTTTCTAATGCAGCCTGTTCGCCAACGCCTGGATTAGCGCCCGCGCCAAGTCCTTTAGTCACCTTATCTCCAAGCTGTAAACGCTGATTGGCAGGCGAAGATTGCACCGCCTGCGCATCTGTATTCATCACAATAAAGTCGGCAGACAACCCCATATCCATCATGCGGTTAACTGCATTGCTGCCGCCGCCTCCGACGCCAGCCACCTTTATTTTTGCGAAGTTCAGCATTGTTTCGTCAAAACCGATCATATCCTTCCCCCATTCCGGCATCATTCGCCCCGGGGGACGAAGGACGACCAACTTCTCCAAAATAATCCATATATATCATAGTAGCAAAGGATGAGCTGCAACTCAAGTAAGAATCGAACATTCTTGCTTCATTTTTTTAGAATCCCCTGCAGCCGATCTATGCGAAACCGCTGAAATAGATCTTGAAAACTTTTTTGTTTCTGCGGTTCTTGCTCAAAATAAAACAAATGACTCCCGCAATGACAGTCTGAAGAGCCAAAACCGGCAACTTCTCCTGACGCTAGCTCATGCACCGCTTTGGCTAAAGAACATTCCAGCTTCTCTTGAGTACGAATGGGCAGCGCCCCTTTCCAGACCGCGGCTTGCCTCAAATAATCAAAATGCCAATGCATCTTTTTGCGCAGCCGCCCATGTCTGGCAATGCGAGCCTCCAAGCCTCTCGCCGCAGAGCCGACATATACATAATGACCCGCCCGAAACTCACGCTCTCCCAAAGAGCCAATTTGCAGCCTGCAATCGGCAAGTACTTCTAAAAAAGCCATATATACGCCGCCATCAGCGCCTTCCCGCTCATATACATTCCAAGGGATATCCAATTTTTTCGCATCGCCTAGAATAAACCCCGGCTTCCATGAAATACTCATAGCGCGAATATCTACGTACGGCCTTGCTGCCGCCAGGGCCGCGGCAAAATCAGGATCTGTATGGTATTCCGGCAAAAACCATTGCGCCTGCGCAGCATGGACAATAAACAACACTCCGCAGCGCTGTCCATTTTGAGCCAACTCGGTTAACGTCCGTACATGGCTGCTGCCTCGAGCCGTCACTGCATCGGGAAACATGGCTCCGGTTTCTCCAAAAAGAGTGCAGGATTTTACTTCCAACAGCATGGTTTCCTTCTTGCTATTTTCTAGCAGAAAATCAAAGCGATGATTTCCTTCCCGAACTTCCGCCGCTGTTACCTGCCAGTCTTCCCATCCAGGAACAGCCCGACGCGTCAACAATTCCCGAGCGATCCGATTAGAAGCCAGCGTCTCCAAAACCACCGGCTGATTGTCCCGCTCTACCGCCACTACCGAATAAGCGGTCGCGCGTTTCGCTTCGTTTCCTTCTGCCAGCCACATGGTCACGCCAGGAAACAGCAATTCCCGCATGCGCCCCGGGTTGGGCATGTGCGCGCGCACCGTCTTGCCATCCAGCAAACATTCCGCTACAAAACGGTTAGGGCGACGCAAAAACACCCCTTGCTTGGTCGGTGCAAAAAAAGAAAGTGCATTCATTTTCTTTGGCTCCTGTATTAATCAACTTCCTCTATATTGTACCTTACTTTTCTTGCCGCCAAAAGAAAAAACCGCTTGCGCGGTTTAGGTTTTTATGGGAACGGAGCACAGAGGGTTACGGATATTAAACTGGAGTAAAGAGAGTAGAGCGAGGGTACGAAATGAGTTATGGCAGCCGCCGGTGTTTTGCGACTTTTTTGGAGCAAGACGGTCCTCCGGACGCAAAAACAGGAGACGCCGGAGAACAGTTCCGTATGCCTGAGCGCCAGCGAGTTCGCGGAACTGCCGTCGACTCCTATTTTTGCGAGTCGTGCGGAAATCGTGTCGCAAAAACCTGGCAGCTGCCGCAACATAAAAATCTGCTATACGGCCTTTTCCAAGCCGCGGCGGCCGCGCTTATGCAGCCTGCCGAAAAAGCGCACATCATCCATCAGTTCCAAATACTCCATGGGCGGCAACGACTGCGGCCCGTCGCACAGGGCCTCTTCCGGACAAGGATGGACCTCAATCAGCGCGCCATCCGCTCCGGCTGCCAGGGCCGCCAGCGTCATAGAATGCACAAGTTCCCGCCGCCCGGTTCCGTGACTGGGATCGACAATCACAGGCAGGTGGCTCAGTCCCTTCACAGCCGCCACCGCTCCCAAGTCCAGGGTATTGCGCGTGTGCGTCTCAAAGGTGCGGATGCCCCGCTCGCAAAGTACGACTTGATTGTTGCCGGCTTCTAGAATATATTCCGCCGCACATAGCCATTCCTCAATGGTTGCCGACAACCCTCGTTTCAGCAGGACCGGCTTACCGGCTTTGCCCAGCGTCTTTAAGAGGGCAAAGTTCTGCATATTGCGCGCCCCTACCTGCAGCATGTCTGCATAGGAAGCCACAAGAGGCACTGCCGCCGCCTCCATAACTTCCGTGACTACTGCTAAGCCGGTTTCTTCTCTGGCTTCCGCCAGTAACCGCAGCCCTTGTTCTTCTAACCCTTGAAAAGCGTACGGAGATGTGCGCGGCTTAAAGGCGCCGCCGCGCAGCATCTGCGCCCCGCCTGCCTTGACTAAACGAGCCGCAGCCAGCAGTTGCTCTCTAGATTCCACCGCGCAAGGCCCGGCCATAACCGCCGGCTGAGCGCCGCCGATTCGAGCGTTTCCTACGCGCACGATGGTTGTTAGTTGTCCTGCTTTTCTTTGCATCAGCATGGCGTTTCCTCCCCTATCCTACTTGCTGCTCTTTTTCGGCAGCTACATTCCGTAATGTACCGTGATTTTCTAAAAACTTTTGCAATAAGGCTTCCCCTTGCGGCGTCAAAATGGATTCCGGATGAAACTGAATGCCTGTAATCGCATAGTTTTTATGCTGCACCGCCATGACCAGCCCGTCTTCCGTCGTGGCCGTCACTTCCAGGCAATCCGGTATGGACGAGGCTTCCAGCACTAACGAATGATAGCGTCCTACTTCTAGGCCTTGGGGCATACCGGCGAATATCCCTTTCGCTTTATGCCGGATTTTACTGACCTTACCGTGAATGGGCTGCGGAGCCCTCACTACTTTAGCGCCAAATACCTCTCCAATGGTCTGATGCCCCAAGCATACGCCCAAGATCGGCAGCTTTCCTGCAAAAAGCCGCACCGCTTCCGCGCAGATGCCGGCATCCGCCGGGGTGCCCGGGCCAGGAGAAAGAATAATTCCCTCGCTGCCCGCGCCAGCCTGAGCGGCCGTCATTACATCATTGCGCACTACCCGCACCTCAGCGCCCAATTTACACAGCGCCTGGTACAGATTGTACGTAAAGGAATCATAGTTATCAATCAGCGTCCACATCGCGCTCTACCTCCCTTAACACCCGCAGTAAGGCTTCCGCCTTATGCCGCACTTCTTCCAGCTCGCCTTCCGGCGTCGAATCGGCTACAAGACCTGCACCAGCCCGCACCGTTACAATGCCAGCCTCCACTACCATGGTGCGAATGGCAATGCAAGTATCCATGGAACCGCGGAAGTCAAAATATCCTACCGCCCCAGCGTAAACGCCGCGCGGCTCGTCTTCCAGCTCAGCAATGATCTCCATAGCCCGCACCTTCGGCGCACCGCTGACCGTACCAGCAGGAAAACAAGCCTGCAGAGCCGCAATGGCGTCTTTATCCGCCGCCAGTTTGCCTTGCACTTCCGACACCATGTGCATAACATGGGAAAAGTATTCCACTTGCATCATCCGCGTCACTTCTACCGTTCCCGGCATACTTACGCGTCCTAGATCATTACGCCCCAAATCAACTAGCATGGCGTGTTCCGCCCGCTCTTTGGGATCGGCCACAAGCTCCGCTTCCAGCGCCGCATCTTCCCTCCGGTCTGCACCGCGGCGTCTTGTACCTGCAATCGGATAGGTACTCACCATGTCATCTTCCACTCGCACCAGCATCTCCGGTGAAGCGCCTACCAGCTGTTTACGGCCAAACTGCAGATAAAACATGTACGGCGAAGGATTCACTCGCCGCAAGCGGCGATACAACTGAAAGGGATGACAGCGCTGCGGCCGGTGAAACGGCAAGGATAACACCGTCTGAAAGGTATCGCCAGCGACTATATGCTCCTTGACCTTGCGCACTCCTTCCAGAAAGGTTTCCGCCTTGGCTTCGCGCGTCAGCGCTACACCGGGCAAAGTCTGCTGCAACTCTTTTCCGGGCGCATTCAGGGCCGCCTGCATGGTCTCCAGGCGCGAGCAAGCCTGTTCATAAGCCGCTGCCAGTTCGCTGCCGCCGCGGCTCCAGGTAATCAAAGCCACCGAATGAGTTAAATGATCCAGCACTGCCATATCGCGACAAAAGAAGGCTTCCAGCAGCACCATATCGTCAGGCACGTTCATCCCCCGTACCCGTTCCCAAGTTGTTACGCCTTCAAAGGCTAGATAGCCGACAAAGCCGCCCCGCAACGGAGGAAGTCCTGCAATATCGGGTACACGGCAGCGTCCTAGAACTTCGCGCAGCGCCTCCAGAGGCGGCAAGGCAAGAATCTCTTCGCCCTGCTGCGTCTCCACCACCGTTTCCTTGGCTCGGCCTGTCAAGCGCCATTCCGGATGAAATCCTAAAAAGGAATACCGTCCGAAGGTACGGTTGGCTTCTGCGCTTTCCAGCAAGAAGCCTTGGCCGTCGCCAACCAATTTTTCATATAAAGAGATCGGCGTTTCCCGGTCCCCCGGCAGCAATACATGCACCGGCACGTAATCATACTGTCCGGCCAGCTCGCAAAACTCCGCCTCGCTCATCATCTTATTCATCGCACATCCATCCTATCCAGCCATCCGCCCTCGCGGCAAGGCTCTTATTCCATCAAAGCCATTTCTCGAGTCATCGCAGCCACATCGTCCGCCACCACTAAACCCTCGCCCACTAAAATTCCTTTTACGCCGGCTTGGCGTAATCGCCGGGCATCCTCGCCGTTTTTAATACCGCTTTCACTAATAACCAGCTGTCCAGCGCACTGCGGCAACAGTTGAAAGGTATGCTCTACATCCGTGCGAAAGGTCGTTAAATCCCGATTGTTAATGCCCAAAAGCGGCGCCTGTACAGCCAGAGCCGCCGGCAATTCGGCGGGCCCGTGCACTTCCACCAAACAATCCAACCCCAAGTCTTCCGCAATCTCTTGGTATCGTTTCAATTCCTCCGCTTGCAGTACCGCCGCAATTAAAAGCACGCCATCAGCTCCAGCCAACGCGGTTTCATAGAGTTGATACTCATCGACAATGAATTCTTTACGCAGCACTGGCAACGAGGTGGCTGCCTTGACCGCTGCGATGTCCTCCAAACGGCCTAAAAAATGCGCATCCGTATGCACGGAAAGAGCCGCCGCGCCGTTTTTCTCATAAAGCTTCGCCAATTCCACCACACTGTAGCGCGCCGTCAAGCGGCCCTTCGCCGGTGAAGCCAGCTTGCACTCGGCAATCAGCGACCACTCTCTTTCTGCAATCGCCCGACGCAAGCGAAAATCACCTTTTGTTTTTATATCTTCTCGCCGTAATGGACGCTTCCGTTTCGCTTCGGCCACCACTAGGCGCTTGTTCTCCACAATATGGTTCAGCAAGATAATCCTCCTCCGCTTTACGCGCTGCAGCAATGAAAGCCGCTATGGCCGCGCAATCCTTTACTCCCCGGCTGCTCTCCACGCCGCCGGACACGTCCACGCCGTCCGGCCGCAGCATTCGAATGGCTTCTGCTACATTGGCCGCTGTCAAACCGCCAGCCACCCATAACGGCGACATTGCTTCCCGCCGCAACGCCTGCAGATCTTTCCAGTCAAATGTCGTTCCAGTACCGCCGCTTTGTCCTGACAGCTTGGTATCCAGCAACAGCCCGGCATAGCCGCTTCGCTGCAGCAGTTCCTTCGCCACCGCCTCGCCAGGCGTTACAGGAACGCTGCGCAGTACCGGCCTCCCCACCGCACGAGCATAGACTTCATTTTCTTCGCCATGCAGTTGAACTAAATCCAACTGACAAGCCTGCGCAATTTCTTGCACCTGCGCCAGCGGTGCGTTTTGAAAAACCCCGACTCGCCCCACCGTTCCCGCTACTGCAAAAAGAGCCTGCGCTTGCAATACGTCAACCTGTCGAGGACTTGTCGCAAAGACAGCGCCAAGGTAATCGCCGCCGCAGGCGCGAACCACATCCGCTTCCTCTGGACGCCGCAAACCGCAGATTTTGATTTTCATGCTGAAAGCTCCTTAACCTTTTGACTGACTCGGCGCAATTCTTCCAGCTTAGCCAAGGCGGCTCCCGATTCCAAAATACGCCGGCCCATCTCAACGCCTTCCAGCAGCGTTTCCGCTTTGCCGGTCACCAGTAGCGCCGCCGCCGCGTTCAGAAGCACCACGTCCTGCTTCGGCCCTTTTTCACCGCGCAGAATGGCTTCTGTAATGACCGCGTTTTCCACCGGCGTACCGCCGATGTAATCTTCGATTTTCGCCGAAGCAAAGCCTAAATCCGCCGCATCCAGCAAATACGAGTTTACTTTCCCTTCTACTACTTCGGTGACCTGGTTTGGCGCCGCCGTTGAAAGCTCATCCAAACCATCTAAGCTATGCACCACCATCGCTCGTTTAGCCCCTAGCGCCGCCAACGCTTCACCAACCACCCGCGTCAGCGAACGTTGGTACACGCCCAGCAGCTGGTATTCCGCTCCGGCAGGATTGGTCAAGGGCCCCAACAGATTAAAGACGGTACGAAACCCAAGTTCTCGTCTTGTCTTAGCCGCATGGCGCATCGCCATATGGAACTGCGGCGCAAACAAAAAGCCAATACCGGTTTCCTCTATACACTTAGCTACCGCTGCCGGAGGCAATTCGACTTCCACTCCCAAGGCCTGCAGCACATCGGCGCTGCCGCTCTTGCTGGAAACACCCCGGTTGCCATGTTTGGCCACTTTTACGCCTGCGCCAGCCAAAACGAAGGCTACTGTCGTCGATATATTGAAAGTGCCTGCGCCATCGCCCCCAGTACCGCAGGTGTCCAGCGTACCGCCCTCAACCTGCAGCGGCTGCGCTAATTGGCGCATAGCCGTCGCAAAACCGGTAACTTCTTCCGGCGTTTCCTGCTTCATACGCAAGGCCGTCAGAAAAGCCGCCAATGCGGTTTCTCCCACCTCGCCGCTCATAATGGCCCGCATGGCTTCCTGCGCTTGTTGACGATTTAAATCTTCCCCGGCTACTACGCGTTGCAACAGTTCTTTAAACATAATTGCGCCTCCTTTTACTCACTGGCCTGCCCGCTTTTAGGCAAAATAAAAAAGCCTCCCGTCCTTAAAGGGACGAAAGGCTCGTGGTGCCACCCTCTTTTGGAAAACATTACTCTTCCGCCAGGATACAAAAAAACCATTTCATCCCTCAATAGGGGCGAAATGGTTTCGCGTTACCACCCTGGTTCAGAAAGCGCTGCTTTCCCTTTCTTTAGATACGGGTTCTACGAACCGATATCCTAGCCTGCGATAACGGGGGCTTCCGGTACCGCCTACTTGTAACCGTTCAGCGGACAGCTCCTGGGACCATTCATTGCGTTCTGTCAGGCCGATCATCACACCTCCGGTTCCCCGGTCATCGGCTCGCTGGACTGTAGATTACACAATTACTTTTCCCGATCAATGCTTTTGATTCATATGTTAACCAAATCATACCGTTCCTTTGTCTTCTTGTCAATACCTCAGACTATATTTTTTTACAAAATCCTGGCAATCGACTTCTTCCTCTCTCTGTGTTACAATGAAAGAATCTGTTTTAATTATCGTGAAAAGGATAGGATGCAACCAACATGATCAGTACAAGCAACATTGAATTGCAATTCGGCAAGCGCGTTCTTTTCAAGGACGTCTCTGTCAAATTTACTCCCGGCAACTGTTACGGCCTCATCGGAGCCAACGGCGCCGGCAAATCTACCTTCCTCAAAGTACTTTCCGGCGAAATCGAACCCACTAAAGGCGATGTTATCATCACTCCGGGCGAACGCTTAGCGGTACTCAAACAAAACCATTACGAATTTGACGAGTTTCCTGTTTTGCAAACCGTCATCATGGGCCATAGCCGTCTTTACGCAATTATGGAAGAAAAAGACGCTTTATATGCAAAGCCGGACTTTTCCGATGAGGACGGCATGCGCGTATCGGAACTGGAATGCGAATTCGCTGAACTTAATGGTTGGGACGCCGACACGGAAGCCGCTCGTCTACTTAACGGCCTTGGCATCAACGAAGGCTTGCATGACAAGCTCATGTCTGAATTAGACGGCGCGGAAAAAGTACGGGTTCTGTTGGCGCAAGCGCTCTTCGGCAACCCTGACATTCTGCTGTTGGACGAACCTACCAACCATTTGGATATCGAGTCCATCAACTGGCTCGAAAACTTCCTCTATGATTTCCCCAATACCGTCATTGTGGTTTCCCATGACCGTCACTTTCTCAATCAGGTCTGCACGCATATTGCTGATTTGGACTTCGAAGGTCTACAGCTTTATGTAGGCAACTACGATTTCTGGTTGGAATCCAGTCAATTGGCTCTGCAGTTGGCTAAAGACGCCAACAAGAAAAAGGAAGAAAAAATGAAGGACCTCCAAACCTTCATCCAGCGCTTCAGCGCTAATGCTTCTAAATCCAAACAGGCCACTTCACGGAAAAAGCAGTTGGAAAAACTGACGTTAGACGACATCAAGCCGTCCTCGCGACGCTACCCCTATATCGCCTTTAAGCCAGACCGTGAAGCAGGGGCTCAGCTCCTCTCCGTCGATGGCATCAGTGTTACCGTCGAAGGCGAAAAAGTACTGAACGATGTCTCTTTCTTGGTTGCCAAAGGCGATAAAATCGCTTTTGTCGGTCCTGATTCCATTGCTAAAACCGCGCTGTTCCGTATTCTTGCCGGCGAGCTGGAGCCGGAGCAAGGCGAATTCAAGTGGGGCGTCACCACGACGCAGGCGTATTTCCCAAAAGACAACTCCGCCTACTTTGACGACGTCACACTCAATCTGGTAGATTGGCTGCGCCAATTTTCCCGTGATCAGGATGAAACCTTCATCCGCGGCTTCTTGGGACGCATGCTTTTCTCCGGCGAGGAAAGTCAAAAAGAAGCCAACGTTCTCTCAGGCGGTGAGAAAGTCCGCTGCATGCTTTCCCGCATGATGGTCAGCGGCGCCAACGTCCTCATCCTGGACGAACCCACCAACCATCTGGATCTAGAAACGATCACCTCATTAAATAGCGGTCTGACGCAGTTTGAAGGCACCATGCTCTTTACCTCGCATGACCATCAATTTGTAGAAACCATTGCCAACCGCATTATCGAAATTACTCCTAACGGCGTCATTGACCGTCGCATGAGCTACGACGAATATCTCCAAGACGGCGAAGTGAAAAAACAACGCGCCGCTCTCTACCCTAAAGCATAAAGCAAGAACGCATTACAGCCTGGCTTTCCAGATTGTAATGCGTTCTTTTTTATGCTTTATCTTGTACTCCGCAATCCTCAGTTACGCCCTCAGATCACTCGCGCGACTCTTGTTCAACCCGCTACTCCATGACCCCTTTAGTAGCCAGCGCGCGGCGTCTCCTCCAACGCCGTCGCACATACCAGCCAGCGACAGCCAAAACAGTTAGCGCTACTGAGCCCCACAGCATTCCATCCCCGTACTGGCGCAGCCATTCTACAGCTTGCGGACCATACCAGTAAATGAGCAGCGCCTCCAAAAAGAAGCGTTTTGTCCGACCCAACACGGAAATGGCCATAAAAACAGACAGCCTCATCCCTACTGCGCCCGCGGCAATGGTAATGCATTTATAGGGAAACGGCGACATGACCGCCAGCAACACCGCCCAAAGCGCATTCCCTTCCACGCCTTCTTTCAATCGTTGGAGTTGACTCTCGGGCAATAGCTTTCTCGCCGCTTTGACGCCTAGACGTTTCCCCAGGAAATAACCTACAAAACCGCCCGCTACGGAAGCCGCCGTAGCAATAAACCCGTAAAAAAGCGCCTGCTCCGGCTGCGCTAATGCTAAAGGAATCAATACTACATCCGGTAAAACTGGTGAGCAAAAGGCTTCGGTAAACGAAGCCAACACCAATCCCCAAACGCCCCACTCCTGCAGCACTGTAATCCATTCATCCATGCATCGTATTCCTTCCGGTAAAAAACCAACTTGTTTCAAAGAGAGTTCTCTCAGTGTAGCGCCAAATAGCCATACAGTCAAGCCTATAAGAAAGAACCAACAAGAGAACCAGCGTGACTGAAAAATATAACTGAAGACTGCAAAAAACAGGCCGCCGAAAACTCCGGCGGCCTGTTTTCAATATAACTTTAATTTTTGGTTAAGCCATGTGCAGCCAACGCTTTTTTGAGCTGCGCTAAGGTGTTCGGCTCCATATCCGTCAGCGGACGCCGTAATTCTCCCACAGGATAGCCCATCAACCGCAGCGCGGTTTTGACTGGAATAGGGTTCACCTCTACGAATAGCGCATCAATAATATCCGCCAAGCGAATCTGCAGCGCACTGCTTTCTTGAATACGCCCTTCAAAGAAAAGCTTACAGATTTCATGCGTTTCCTTAGGCATGATATTGGAAAGCACGGAAATAACCCCCATGCCGCCCATCGCCAAAATCGGCACAATCTGATCATCATTGCCGGAATACATATGCAGGTCATCGCCGCACAAAGCTCGTGTTTTTAAAATGGCGGAAAAATCACCGCTAGCTTCTTTGGTAGCCACGATATTCGGATGTTTAGACAAAGCCTGATACGTTTCCGGTTTGATCGTCACACCAGTCCGCGAAGGTACATTGTACAAGATAATCGGGATATTCACGCGATCAGCAATGTAGTTAAAATGCTCTACAAGGCCTTTCTGTGAAGTTTTGTTGTAATATGGCGACACTAGTAAGAGCGCATCAGCACCGGCTTCCTCTGCATGCTGCGACAGCTGCGCCGCGTAGATCGTATCATTGGAGCCGGTCCCTGCGATCACAGGCACCCGTTTGTTGACATGTTTAATGGTAAATTCAATGGCTTCTTTGTGTTCTTCATCGGTCATCGTGGCCGATTCTCCGGTCGTACCGCAAATGATAATGGCGTCAGTGCCATTATCAATATTGAAGTCGATCAGCTGCGCCAGCGCTTTGTAATCAATGCCCGTTTCATTATACGGCGTGACTACCGCAACCCCAGCTCCCTTAAATACTACCTTTTTCACCGTTTCCACCGCCCCTAAGTATTTCCGTCTAAACTTTTCATTCAGACTATGGCTTAGTTTTCTAACTTCTTCACGCACCCTGTGTTTTCCTGCCAAATCAATTAAGAAAAGTACGAATTCGCTGGTAAAGAAAAAGCCTGTACCACTTTTAGGTGGTACAGGCTTCTTTTCTAAGAAATTCTAAAAGATTACCACAACACTTTGGCCGCAGCAGCTGCCAATTGCGACAACGGCCCTGGGTATACGCCCAAGAAGATCGTACCAAATAAGCTAAGCACTGCCGCCAAGCGCAGAGTACCGCTAAAATACAGAGGCGCAGCCTCTGCCGGTTCTGCCGCCGGACTGTACATCTCCTTGACCACCAGCATATAGTAATACACGGAGATCATCGACATCACAAAACCCAGCACAGCCAGCCAAAAGAACCCTTGCTCCGAAATGGCCATAAAGAGATATAATTTACCGACAAAGCCAGCCATAGGAGGCAAGCCGGCCATAGACATCAAAGATAAGGTCATCACTAAGGCCAAGAGCGGCGAACGCTGCGACAACCCCTTGAACGCGCTCCGTTCGTCAGAACCGGTTTCATTGCTGACAGCCGTCACTACGGCAAAAGCGCCCACATTGGCAAACATATACAAAACAACGTAGAACAGCATGCCTTTAATGCCCGCCACATCCGCCGCCAGCAAACCGGAAAGAATATAACCAGCTTGAGCGACCGACGAATACGCCAGCATACGCTTTACATTGCTTTGCCACATCGCAATCACAATGCCGACAACCATGCTAAGAGCCGCCAGCGCGGTAACTACGGTGATCCAGTAGGCCTGCAAGGAACCGAAGGCCGTAATGAAAATCCGCAGCAGCACCGCAAAAGCGGCTGCTTTGGAGCCCATGGCGAGCATCGCTGTAATCGATACTGGCGCGCCTTCGTATACATCCGGCGCCCACATGTGAAAAGGAACAATTGAAAGCTTAAAACAAAGCCCCGCCAGCATCAGCCCCATCCCCAGCATCATAGCCGGAGTGGCTGCCGCATTCTGAGCAATCTCTTTAAGCATCAGCGTCCCGGTGAAACCGTACACCCAGCTCATGCCATACAGCAAGATAGCGCTGGCCGCCGAGCCAAGAATCATATACTTGATACCGGCTTCGCTGGAACGTTTGTTCTTGAGATCAAAGCCGACGAGGGCGTAAAAGACGATAGTCATTAATTCCAAGCCCACAAAAAGCGTCAACAAGTCGCTCGCCGACGCCATGACCATCATCCCCAGCAAGGCAAACAACAGCAAGGCATAAAACTCGCCCCCGCTGCGCGTCATTTTTTCCACGTAATCAAAGGAAAAAAGAATTGTCAGCAAGGTCGCCGCCAAAAATAGCAGCTTGAAAAAAAGCGCAAAGTTGTCCACCACAAAAAATCCATGATAGACACTGGCAGCATCTCCATAACGGGTAGCAGTATAAACAAGGATGGCTGTCACGCCGCAAACTGCCAAATACCCTAAACTACGGCGCGTTTCCTGTTTGGGAAGCAGCAAGTCAAAAACCAGCAGAAATAACGCAAGGACGACAACAGAGATTTCACTAGCTAATAATGCGATATTCATTATAACAACCCTCCCTGCAGCGCGTGCAGCTTCAGGAGCAGCGCTGCCGCCGGCTCCATGCCGCTATTCACTACGCCCATGAGCATTTGCGGGAAGATGCCGAAAATAACGAGAGCAGCGCCCAGTAGGACCAACGGCACCAGCTCAACACCAGTCGCATCCTTGCAACCGTCAAATTCTTCACGTCTCGGCCCAAACAACACATTGGCCAACAGCCGCAGGATATACAGCGCCGTAAACACAATACCGGAAACAGCCAAGAAGGTAGAAACAGGATATTCCTTAAAAGCCCCCACAAAAATGGTAAACTCAGGGATAAAACCCGCTAAGCCAGGCAAGCCCAAAGAACTCATACCGGCCAGCATAAAACCAACGGCCACACGAGGCATTTGATGCGCTAACCCGCCAAGCTCGGAGACTAACCGTGTATTGGTGCGCTCCTGTACAAGTCCAATCATCGCAAAGAACAAGGCGCACATGACGCCATGAGCGAACATATTGGCCACAGCACCATCAATGCTGATTACATTCAGGGCTGCAAAGCCGATCAGAATGTAGCCCATATGAGAAATGGATGAATATCCAATAATATACTTCAAGTCCTTTTCCGCCAAGGCTACCATCGCCGCATAGAGAATATTGATAATCGCCACTAGAGCAATCACAGGAGCCCAAAATTTAACACCCAAGGGCAAGGTCAGCAGACCCAAGCGAATTAGGCCATAGCCGCCTACCTTTTTCAACACGCCTGCGTGCAGCATCGACACACCGCTCGGCGCGGCGGCATATCCGTCCGGCGCCCAGCTGTAAAACGGCCACATAGCCAGCGTAGAACCAAAGCCCAAAAGCAAGAGGAAAAAAGCGACAATTTGTACGTTTTCGGACAAGTTCCCCATAGCGTGAGCCTGTGCTAAAGCTTCCATGCTAAACGTGCGCAGCCCTTCCGGGTAGGCGTTTAAGTACAACGCCAACACTCCCGCCAGCATAAATGCCGAGCCCAACAGCAGATAAATAGTCATCTTCATGGCTGCATGCTCTTTAGAAACACGCTTCACTGAGCCCCAAACTACTACCATGATATACGTCGGCACAATGCCTAACTCGTAAAAGAGCAGGAAGATAAACAAATCTCGTGAAATGAAAACGCCAATAGCGCCTACTATCAAGAGCAGTAGTTGAATGAAAAATTCCTTTGGCCGCTCTTTTTCATTCCAGGATACAAAGACCGTAGAAAGGCCTACCAAAACCGTCAAAAGCAGCAGCGGCAAAGAAATGCCGTCTACGCCCAGCGCATAGGTTACGCCTAATTCGGCAATCCAGGGCACCGTTTCTTGAAACTGCATACCCCCTTGCACGACATCGTACGCCCAATATGCATACACCGTCAAAGCAAAGGCCACTGTCATGGATGCAGCCGAAACCATCTTAATCATACGGTCGGCTTCCCTAGGCATGCAAAGAAGCACCAAAATTCCCCAGACAGGCGTCAACAGAATCAGCGTTAATAACGGAAAGCTCACCATGTTAACACGCACCTCCAAACCAGACGCCTTTTAGTAAGGGATTTAGCACCAGGAGACTAACGGCAATCAACAACGCCGCGCAAAACATCACGACGCCGTAGCGCTGCAAACTGCCGGTCTGCATCTTGCGCAGCCTGTCCCCCACAAAAAGAGGCACTGCTGCAATCCCGTTGATGACCGAGTCAATAATGTTTCGCTCCATCCAATGCATATTGCGAGCAAATTCACCCAAATAAGATTCATTAAACCATTGATACCATTCATCCAAATAGTATTTATGAAAGCTGAGATTATAGGCGCTGCGAAAACGCCAAGTCAGTTGTTCCGCCGGTTTTCTTGAGCCGCTGCCGTAAATTTTCCAAGCAAGGCCAAAAGCTGCCAGCGCCAGCAGCGTCGAAGCGCCGGCAATTCCCCAGTGAATGTCGGCGTGGGAAGCTGCGCCAAAGCGCACCCACTCTCCAAAATGCCCGGCATAACCTGCATAACCGCCTACCACCGCTAACACGCCAAGTACAAATAACGGAATCCGCATGGAAAGAGGCGCCTCGTGAGGATGGTTGCCGCTTTTTTCCGGGCCGCAGAAAACAACAATGAGCAGCCGCGCCATATAGAAGGAAGTCATACACGACGTAATAAGAGCTACCGCAAAGAGCGGCAAACTCACATCAAATGCCGCCAAGAGAATTTCATCTTTAGAAAAGAACCCCGCAAAAGGCGGAATGCCCGAAATGGCCAGCACGCCAATGGTCATAGCGGCAAAGGTTACCGGCATCTTGTGCCGCAAGCCGCCCATTTCAAAAATATCATTTCGGTTCGGCAAGCCATGCAGTACTGCGCCAGCCGCCAGAAACATCAAGGCTTTAAAGAAAGCATGCGTCATCAGATGAAACATGGACGCCGTCAAGCTGCCCACACCGAGAGCCAGCATCATATAGCCAAGCTGACTAACGGTAGAGTACGCCAAAATGCGTTTGATGTCGCGTTGCGTAAAAGCAATGCTTGCTGCAAAAATCGCCGTAAAAGCCCCTGTCCAAGCGACAGCGTCCATTACCGACGGTAGCAAATTAAACAAGAAAAATGATCTAGCCACTAAATATACGCCCGCGACCACCATTGTAGCCGCATGAATCAAAGCCGAAACCGGCGTAGGGCCTTCCATGGCGTCCGGCAGCCATACATGCAGTGGAAATTGACCGGACTTACCAACAGGACCCATGAAAATCAACAACGCCACACCAGTCAAGAGAACCGTGCCGTTTTGCGCCACATACGCCGGCACCGCCAAGCCCAATTGCTGAAAATCAAGAGTTCCAAAGAGAATTTGCAAAAACAAAATGCCCATTAAAAGACCGAAATCGCCAATTCGAGTTGTAATGAAGGCTTTCTTGGCCGCCTCTCTGGCGGAAATCTTGTGGAAATAGTAACCAATCAGCAAATACGAACAAAGACCGACCAATTCCCAGAATACAAACATTTGCACAAAATTCACCGCCAAAACCAACCCCAGCATGGAGGCGGCAAACAGCGACAAATACGCAAAAAAGCGCCCAAAGCCTTCTTCACCGTGCATATAGCCAATCGAATACAGCTGCACCAAAAACGATACCAGCGTCACTACCACCAGCATCATGGCGGAAATCGGATCAATATAGACGCCCATATCCACGGAAAGACCTGGCAGTGAAAGCCAGGATACCTTTTGAAGCAGCGGCTGCTCCACGCTAATCCCCCGGCTTATTACGCCTTCAGCAACGCCCAGCGCCAACAAAAGGCTCAGGCCGTTCAGCAGAAGCGATACCGTTGCCGTAACCGTCGGCAAACGACGCAAGAAGAAGCCGACAAGCACGAAGGCGGCGGCCGGCAGCAGCGGTATCAGCCAGGCATGATGCAACGCATATTGAATAAACAACATTCCTCACCTACTCTCTGATACTCGCTTACCAGCGCATCTCGTCCAATCTGGCGGCATGCACCGTATTGCGGTCATGATACACACGGAAGACCATGGCCAACCCCACCGCTACTTCCGCAGCCGCAACGGTAATGGTAAAAATAGCAAACACCTGCCCTGTCAGGGCATCAGGCGTAATAAAACGCGAAAACGCAATCAAATTAATGTTTACCGCATTGAGCATCAGCTCAATGCTCATCAACAAACCGATAATCGTCCGCTTCGTCAGCAGCCCATATAGGCCAATGGCAAACACCATGGCTGCCACTACCAAAAAGTGCGTTAAGCCTATCATTCTTCCTCCACTCCTTTTGCCAGAACAATAGAGCCGATCATCGCCGCCAGCAAAAGGACGGCCGCCACTTCCATCGCCACCATATAGTCCGTAAGGATCAACTGCCCTAAAAGCGAAGGCGTATCTTCCACCGGCGGCGCACTGGAGTAGCGCCACGGCGTCGTTGCAATAACCGCCATCGTAATGGCGACAAACAAAGAGCTAACCGCCAACACCAAACGCGAAGGAATATCCCGAGCTGTTGCATTGGTTCCATGGTAACTGCTGCGCCTTGTCAGCATCGTCCCCAATACGAACACAATGGCAATAGCGCCGTTATAAATCAAGATTTGCACGGCCGCCATAAAGTCCGCCTGCAACAGTACGTACAAGCCGCTGACGCCAATAAAACACAATGCCAAAAACAGCGCGCTATGCACCAGATTCGTTTTACTTACAGCCGCAAACGCCGCAGCCACGGTAATAGATGCAAAGACAAAAAAGGCAATCGTATAAGCCCATTCACTCATCAAGCATCCCTCCCTTGACTAGACGACGCCTCATCAGCCGCCGCTTTCTCCTGAGATACAGGCGGTTCCGCCACTTCATCGGGTTGCTTCGCCCTTGAAAGAGCCAGACAGTCCACATCTAATTCCGCTTTCGTATAACGGGAGTTTTCATAGTTCTTGTCCCAGCAAATCGCTTTTGTCGGGCAGGCTTCGATGCAGTAATTGCAATACAAGCACAAGCCGGACTGATAGACATAGGTTTCTAGATGACGTTTTTTCTGTTCATCCATCTTCGTAGTTAGTTTGATTACATGATTAGGGCAAGCCATCGCGCACAGCCCGCAGGCAATGCATTTTTTATGGTCCAATTCCAGTTCGCCGCCCCGAAAGCGTTCCGGCATCACTAATTTAGCTTCGGGATATTGCAATGTTTCCTTTTTGGCGAAAAACGCCCTCAAGGTAATGCCCATTCCCTGTAGCAAGCCTTTACCAAGCATAAGAGGTTCCTCCTAAATGAAAAACTCGGAAAGATAAATGCCGATCCCCGTAATAATGACATTCAACAGCGCTAGCGGCAACAGCAGCTTCCACCCGAATGCCAGCAACTGGTCAATACGCAGTCGAGGGAACGTCCAGCGAAACCACATGAAGAGAAAAATCATTGCGGCCACTTTCAGCAAAAACCAAATCCACCCAGGAAGCCAGGGGCCGCTCCAACCGCCCAAGAACAGCGTAGTCGCAATAACAGAAACCGCAAGCAAATTGGCATACTCCGCCAGGAAAAACAAAGCCCAGCGCATACCGGTGTACTCCGTAAACGGTCCTGCTACAAGCTCGGATTCCCCCTCGACCAAGTCAAAAGGCGCCCGGTTGATTTCCGCCGTAGCCGTAATGACATATACCACAAAAGCAATCGGCTGCAGCGCCACAAACCAGATGTCTTGCTGCGCCGCTACAATGGAGCTCATCTTCATGGAGCCGGTCAGCATGACGATGCCCAAAATCGAAAGCACCATCGGCACCTCATAGCTCAGCATCTGCGCCACCGTACGCATGCCGCCAACCAAGGAATATTTATTGTTGGAAGCCCAGCCTGCCATCAAAAACGGCAGTACCGATTGAGAAGAAATAGCAATGAAATAAAAAATACCAATGTTCAGATCCGCGAAAATAACTTGCTCATCAAAGGGAAATACCACATAACCCATAGCTGCAGGCAAAAACAGCAGCATCGGCGCCAACATCCACATCCACTTATCAGCGCCAGTGGGCATAATGTCTTCCTTTGCCATCAGCTTAATCATATCCGCCGTTGTCTGCAGTAAGCCCTTAGGCCCCACGCGATTCGGCCCGGAACGCCGCTGCATAAATGCGCTGATCTTGCGTTCCGCATACACCAGCACAACCGCAGACAAGGAAATAACGCCAAAGATAGCGCCAATCTCCACTAAACTCATGCACAAATCCACCCATTGCTGCCCAGGCAGATACATTGCTAAAATTTGTCGCAGCCATGCCGCGATTACATACAAACCAGTTACTTCTTGCATGCCTTATGCCTCTCCTTTACGTGCTTCTCTCTATGGAACCAACTAGCAGTCCACTTCTCCCATTAGCGAATCCAGCGTAGCCAGCACAGCAACCACATCGGCAATCAGCAAGCCCTGGCAAGTTTCGTTCAGCATCTGCAAATTAATGAACGAAGGCCGACGCACATGAATACGATATGGCTTTGGAGAACCATCGCTAACAATATAGTATCCCAATTCACCACGAGGATTTTCCACCGCATGGTACACTTCCCCCACCGGCGGTTTCAGTACTTTCGGCACTTTGCCCATCACAGGCCCTTCCGGCAGTTGCTCCAGCGCTTGTTCCACAATCCGCATGCTTTGTTTTAATTCTTCCATTCTCACCACATAGCGATCCCAGCTGTCCCCTACTTCTCCCAGGGGAACTTCAAAATCAAAGCGGTCATAAATACCATACGGCTCCATTTTACGCAGGTCATACGCCACACCGGACGCACGCAGCGCTGGGCCGGTCAGCCCCATGGCAATCGCCCGTTCGCCGGAAATGACAGCTGTGTTTTTCAAACGCTCGTAGAGGATCTCGTTACCGGTCAAGAGGCCGTGATACTCCTCGATCATAGCCGGAAAATCCGCCAAAAAACGCCTTAATTCCGGTACAAACGCCTCCGGAATGTCTGCCGCTACGCCGCCAAAGCGAATATAGCTATAGGTCTGCCGCGCGCCGCAAGCCATATCGAACAAGTCCAAAATGCGTTCGCGCCCGCGAAAGCCAAACATCATACCGGTTGAGGCTCCTAGGTCAATCGCCAGGGACCCCATGCAGATCAAATGGCTGGCAATCCGATTGAGTTCCACCATGATAATACGCAAATACTCGGCTCGCTCCGGAATTTCAAGACCCATCAATTTTTCCACGGTCTGACAGTAGCCTAAATTGTTACACATGGAAGAAACGTAATCCAAGCGATCCGTATAGGGAATAAATTGCGCATAGGTACGGCTTTCCGCCAGCTTTTCAATACCGCGATGCAAGTACCCCATATGAGGCACCGCCTGCACCACTTCTTCGCCGTCCAGCTCCAACACCACCTGCAGAACGCCGTGGGTACTAGGATGCTGCGGTCCCATATTGAGCGTGTATGTTTCTGTTTTTACCATCAGTTACACCCTCTCTGTACCACTGCGGCGCTGCCAGCGCCCAGCTTAAAAGATTTACGCAGCGGATGCTCCGTGTATTCTTCCGGCATCAAAATACGCCGTAAGTCAGGATGCCCCGTAAAGCGAATTCCCATTAAGTCAAAAACTTCTCTCTCCTGAAAATCCGCAGCAGGCCATACGGAGGTCACCGACGGCACTTCGGAGTTTTCCGCCTGACAACGTGTTTTTATTACAATCATCTGCCGCAGCGCCATGGAATACACATGATAAACCACGTCCAAATGCTCTGCGTAATCCACAGCTGTCAAATTACGCAGCATATTAAACTGGTATTCCTCGTGATCGCGCAGCCACAGCATAAGCTCCGCCACTCGCGCGGCTTCCACCTGTAGCACTTGCTGGCTTTCTTCGCCAATGATCTCGCAGTAATCGCTATGACACGCTTGAATAGCTGTCAGCAGTTCTGTCGTCGTCATGCTTTATCCCTCACAATTTCTCCGTCCCGAATTTTACGTTTCAGCTCCAGCATGCCGTGAATTAACGCTTCCGGCCGAGGCGGACAACCAGGAATATAAATGTCTACCGGCAAAATCTGATCCACGCCCGGTACTACGGAGTACGAATCCACAAAAGGGCCGCCGGAGTTCGCACAACTGCCCATGGAGATAACGTATTTAGGCTCCGGCATCTGTTCGTAAAGACGCTTCAGCGGTCCAGCCATAGCCCAAGTAAGCGTGCCGGCAACAATCAGCAAGTCCGCCTGACGCGGTGACGCCCGAAACACCTCATAACCAAAACGAGACAAGTCAAAACGCGCTGCAGCGGCGGACATCATCTCAATCGCGCAGCAAGCAAGGCCCGAAGATAATGGCCACAAAGAATTGCTTCGCGCCCATTTCAAAACCATATCCATACTGGTAACAAGTATATTTTTATGCAAGAGCTCTTGATCTCTCTCCGCCTGCGTCTGCAATTTGGTCATTTCCATTCCAAAGCCCCTTTCCTCCAGGCATACCCTAAACCAACCAGCAAAATGCTCAGAAAAATAAACATCTCTACAAAGGCGAAAACGCCTAGCTGCTGGAATTTAATAGCCCAGAGATACAAGAATACAGTTTCAATATCAAAAGCGACAAATACAAGTGCATAAAGGAAATAACTGGCCCGAAACTGAATCCAAGTCTCCCCTACTGTGTCGACGCCACATTCATATGGCATGGACTTCTCCATTCCTGGATTTTTGGGGCGAATGAAAAATGCAGTTGCCAAGGCCATCAAAGGAAATACCAAAGCAACCGCTAACAGCAAACCGACATTCCCAAAATCCTGCAACATCTTACCATCCTCCTTCTGCTTTTCCGCAAATGATTGCCATGAAACGATACCGCTTACATCGCAACATTTGCGTATTAATTTAAATTAAATAAAAGTATTCTGTATACATTTATTGATATTTATATTTTAGACTTCCTTGCTCATAGTGTCAATTTTAATTAGTTTTCAATAATAATTCTGAAAATAACACTTTTTAGCAAAAAATAGCCTTTCAAAATCACGAACCGGTTATTATTGTAATATTTCATCACAGTTTCTTTTATTGCAAAAGCATTTACTGCCTTATGAAACTAAAAAACGATGCCTAAAAATAGCATCGTTTCGCAGTGTAACTTCTTGCGAATGCCTCTATTTTTAGAAAAATTCGCTTCAGTTTTTCAGTATCCGATTGTACAGCAATTAGTATAGTTATAGTATATCATCAAGAACAGAATTTTCCAATAAATAGGAACTAATTCATGACAGTTTTTCTTATTTACTATTGTTCTGCGTCACCCCAGCGCCGAAAACCAGGTGTTTCAATCCCCAACTTGTCGAGAATTTTCCCGGCAATCTGCCGATTCATATCTGCAAGGCTCTTTGGCTTCTGGTAATAAGAAACAACCGGAGGCAAAAGAAGCGCCCCAGCCTCCGCTACCGCCAACAAATTCCGCAAATGAATAATCCCCAATGGACTTTCCCGCGGCGCTAAAATTAGCGGCCGCCGCTCTTTAAGAGTAACATCCGCTGCGCGTAAGAGCAGATTATCCGAATAACCGCTGGCAATACCGGCAACCGTTTTCATACTGCAAGGTACCACAAGCATGCCTTCCGTCTTAAAAGTGCCGCTGGCGATACGCGCCCCCACATTGCTATTGTCATATACATAGTCAGCCCATTGCAGCACTTCCTCTACCGTATGCTCCGTCTCTGCGGCAATGGTCAGCTCCGCTCCCCGCGAAAGCACGACATGCGTCTCATACGCAGGGATTTCTCTCAGCACCCGTAGAATTTCAATTCCCAGAACCACTCCGCTGGCTCCGCTCATAGCTACAACGACTCTCTTTTTTTCCGGCACCGACATGCATACTTCCTCTTTTCGCCCAGATTTTAATTTTATTACTATTCAATTCTTCAAATTCCTTCAAGATTCCTGCCATTTCTCGCTGATTACGCCCCCTGCTGCAAAAAGAAAAGACCGCCTGCGCGGTCTTTCAGTACGAATTTTTCTATCAGCGTTCTTCCAACGACAACGGGCTAAGGCCCAAGCCGTTTACCGTTTTTAAGTCTTGCTCCGGACCGCGGCCGGACGTAGTTAAGTAATTGCCCAACAGCATACCGTTAATACCGGACAAGAATCCTAGCGGCACCAGCTCTCCTAGATTGTGTTCCCGACCACCTGCATAACGGATGATTTTTTTAGGCAGCACCATACGAAAAATGGCAAAAGCTTGTAAAATTTCGAGTGGCTGCAGTCTTTTTTGCTGCGCCAAAGCGGTTCCCGGCACGGCATTCAATACATTGACAGGCACCGAATCCACATCCAGCTCTTTTAGAGCAAAGGCAAGTTCCACCCTCTGCCTCCAAGACTCGCCCATGCCAATAATTCCTCCGGAACAGCTCTGCAGACCCGCTTCCTTTACTCGCTTGATGGTCTCTATGCGCTCTTCATAAGTATGAGTAGAACAAATTTCAGAAAAATAGCTTTCGCTAGCTTCCAGGTTGTGGTGGTAGCGCGTAATCCCCGCTTCTTTCAAGGCGGCAACATGTTCCGCCTCTAGGATCCCCAAAGAACAGCAACGATTCAATTTGGTTTCCTTGCCAATACGCCGAATGGCTCCTAATATTTTCTCAAAATCCTTATCGCCGTCCATGCCACAGCCGGCCGTCACAATACAAAATCGGTAGGCGCCGTCTTGTTCGGCTTTTTTAGCCGCAGCCACAATATCTTCTTCTTTCATTAAAGGATAAGCTTCAAACTTTACTTCATGATGCGCTGACTGCGCACAAAATTTGCAGTCTTCGGAGCAGTTGCCGGAACGGGCATTTACGATTTCACAAGTATCCACGGCTTTGCCCGTAAATTGTTCACGCACTTTATTAGCTACGGCTAACAGCAAAGGAATATCTTCTTCCTCGATTTGACTCAAGGACAAGGCCTCTTCGAAAGTCAGTTCCTCGCCAGCCAACACTTTCTTTCCCAGTGAAAAAATCAAATCATAACTCATCTTTGCACCTCTTCGTTTTAGTATTTCATGGCTTCAATTGCGCATCAGCCGCCATTTGAAAATCAGCAGCCGTATTGCGCCCGGAAAAAGTCAAATAATGCCCCACAATCAACCCATTGGCTCCTGCCAACATCGCTGCTCCCTGCATATCTCGCAAATTGATTTCGCGCCCTCCTGCAGGACGCACAATCGGCTCTGGCAACAGCAAACGAAATAACGCAATCGTGTGTAAAATTTCTAATACCGGCAAGGGTTTCTGTTCACTTAGCGGCGTTCCCGGAATGGGATTCAAGATATTAATAGGCACTGACTGGACTGCAAACTCACGTAAAGCCAGCGCTAAGTCGATGCGATCCTGCCAATCCTCGCCCAACCCAATGATACCTCCAGAGCAAAGTTCCAGCCCCGCTTCTTTCGCCGCAGCCAGTGTAGCCGCCCGCTCTTGATAAGGATGCGTCGTACATATATCTGGATAAAACCGTACGCTTGTTTCCAAATTATGCGCATAGCGCCGTACGCCCGCATCGCGAAGCCGCATTGCTTGCTGCCGATTCAACGTTCCTAGATTAGCGCACACTTGCAGCTTCGTCTCTGCAGCAATCGCTTGGATGCGTAATATAATGGCCTCAAAATCAGCATCCCCTTCCATGCCCTTGCCGCTGGTAACTAAACTAATGCGTTTGGCCCCTGCTTGTTCCGCAGCCTTTGCTTCTTCAACCAATTGAGCGATTGGCAACAACGCATGCGGCGCTACTTGAGTACTGTAATGAATCGACTGTGAACAAAACTTGCAGTCTTCCGAACACTGCCCCGTCCGCGCGCTCAAAACGCCGCACATATCCACATGGTTCCCGCCAAACGCTTGTCGAACTTTATGGGCATACGCCGCCAAAAGAGGAATATCGGTCACATCAATACGGGTCAAAGCTAACGCTTCTTCGCCGCTTAATTGACGCCCAGTCAATACCTGTTCCCCTAAGCGGATAATCTCTGATGCATTTGTTTTCATTGGTTAACCCTTTCGAAAAGCAAAGTTAACTTTATCGATAAAAAAATAACGTCGTATTGACGTTTGCCTTTATCATATCGCATTTTTCGCCAAAAGTAAACCACATCCGCTCTGCTGGTTAACAATTAAACAACCGGCAAAAAAACAACGCCCGGTTCTTAAAGAACCGGGCGCTATCTTTATCGTTTTAATATTTTTGGTATGCCAATACAGCTGCACAACAAGCTGCCAGCATTCCTAAGCCGACCAAGAACATCAACCCGCCAACATAGCTGCCGGAAGCGCTAATAAAGAAACCGATAAGAACCGGCGAAAAAGCCGAGCCGCCGTTAGAAACGCCATTCATCATACCAGCGCCAGCTCCGATAGCCTTGCCGGGTACAATATGCTGCACCATCGCCCAAGCCGGGGCAATCCCCAGACCAATGGAAGCAATTCCTATGGAAATCAACAATGCAGCGGTTGTGTTATCCGGTGCATAGGCGCCGAAATAGATACCTGCCGCCGCGCCAAGCATGGATACAAAGCACAGAGGCGCACGCCGACCAATTTTGTCTGAAATATAGCCCGACGCCAAAACACTGACAATGCCGAGAACATAAGGAAGCGACGACCAAGCGCCCATAGCCGCCCAAGAAAAGCCACGCGCCACTTTGAGATACGAAGGCAGCCACGCCATGGTTCCCCAAAAAATCGAAGCCAAGCAAAAATAATACAACGTAACCAGCCAAAAGCGATAATTGAATATAAAAGCTTTCATATTATCCCATAACGTACTATGCCCGGCTTGCGCCTCTAGCTCTTTTTCAGCCTTTTGGCCTTCTTCAATCAAATCGCGCTCCGCCTGGTTAGCACCTTTATGCTGATGCGGATGATCAGTCGTATAAAACCACAGCAGGATCAATGGCAGCAAACCAAAGCCAACAAGGATGAAGAAGCTCGTACGCCAGCCAAACGACTGAATAGCCCAGGTCAAAAATGGCATAGCCAACGCCGGTCCAGCCATCAACCCGACAACCCACACAGCGTTCGCCTTGCCCCTTTCATGGGGAGGAAACCAGTTTTTGACGTACTTGCTCTGCATGGGCCAATGCATGCCTTCACCGATACCAAGAATAACCCGAGCTGCCAGCATAATGGTGAAGGTTGCCGCAATGCCGCCAATGAACAATGACAAGCACCACAACAAGATGGATAAGCACATAGCTTTTCGAGGTCCCAAGTAGTCTCCAATGGGGCTGAGAAAAACATTGGAAATACCATAAGCAATTAAAAATAAGGTCATAAGCAAGCCCATCTGCACAGGCTGTCCTTTGATGCCCATGTCGCTAAGAAACGTATTATCCGCCAACAGTACGGAAACATTGACTCGGTCTAGATAGGCAATCAATAGGGTAACTAACAAAATCAAGACAAGAATAACCCGCTGTTTTGTGGGCTTTTCGCCCATTGCAGCACCCATGTTTTCCATTCCTTCACCCTCCTTTATTTGGTTTGTGGCTCCTGTAAATATAACATAACATTAGGATGTTGTACTTATTCGCAGTATCTTTCTCAAATCCTTTCGCTTTTGTCACAAGTTGCAAATTTATTTACAAAAAGAAAAAACCGCTTACGCGGTTAAAAAAAGCATCATGTTAAACGGTGAAGAGGTTCTTGAAAAAGTTGCTTTGCAGCCTTGCCGCTTCCCGGCAATTTAGCAAGCTCCTCAACCATTTCCGTCATGTTTTTCCAATATCGTTGCGGCATTTGCGTCCTACGGCAAAGTGGATTATGACGCGCCTTGATTTCAATGCTTTTATAAAACAGTTGCCATAACTCTTGATAATTTTGTTCTTCTGCATCCGGAGCCGGGAGCTCCAATTCTTCTACCGGACAAATCCGATACTGATATGGCTGGTATGCCAGCGCCACACCATGGCTTTGATCATGAATCAGAAAACGCTCTTCTGGGAAACGCTGGCAAAAGTGTTCCGCCAGCAACGGCAAAACAAAATTCTTCGGCTCAATTTGGGCGGTTAGTACGCCATTACCAGCCACAAAGCGAATAAACCCTTTAAACAGATGGCTTTCGCGCTCTAAATGGCGCACGGCTTTGAACAGCGTATGGACTGTATCATTCGCCAGCATCTGCATTATTTCTGCGCCATGCCGATATCCCAATCGTAAAAAAAGCAGCAAATGAACTTCCTTGCGAGGCAAACAGGTAAGAAACGCTTTTTGTACAAACTCCCAAGCTTCTGGAGAAATTTTCTGCGGGATCGATACACGAACCCGCCGCGCCTTTTCCAGATCCGTTGGAATGGCTTTTCCTTCAAAAAGCAGCGTTTCTACCGCTTCTCCCTGTATCACAATATCCCCTGGCAATTCTTTTTGAGCGTAGCTTTCAAATACGCAACAAAGCAACCCGTCTAGTGTACCGTCATACCGATAGATCAGCTCAGGGCGCGCATACATGACAAAAACGCCTCCCCTCTAGCCTCTCTTTCGCCGCGTTCTTCCGGTGCAGCAAACAATGACAGTTGTTGTTCCCCTAAAGCCGTTTCTCGCCGCACGCTTCTTCCTTCCGAATCGGTCAACAGCGCTTGCACGACTTGTGAACGCTTAGCTCGCAATTCGGCAGCGCCTACACCGCCGCAAGTAATAAAATACTGCGCGCGTTTTAACACTACCCCAAGCTTTTTAAGCCCTTCAAGACGCAAAACCACGGTTCGTCGCGACGCCACAATCCGTTTCGCGCTAATCACGCCAATGCCCGGCACCCGCAAAAGTTCTTTGTAGCTAGCCCGGTTAACATCTACCGGAAAACATTCCGGATGCTGCAGCGCCCATTGGCATTTGGGGTCCAAAAAAGGATTGAAATTAGGATTGTCCTCATCCAAGAGTTCTTGCGCCGTAAAATTGTAAAACCGCAAAAGCCAATCCGCCTGATACAACCGGTGCTCCCGCCATAACGGCGGTTTCGTATCTAACGCTGGCAGCAACGCCGTCTCATTTACCGGCATATAGGCGGAAAAAAATACGCGCTTCAGCCGATAGGACTTGTACAGACCTTCTGTCAAATTAAGAATCTGCCGATCCGTATCCGGCGTCGCTCCCACAATCATCTGCGTACTCTGCCCTGCCGGAGCAAACTTAGGAGCATGACGATATTTGACAATGTCAGTGGTATTTTCCAGAATTCGTTCTTTAATATGCTTCATAGGCGCTAAAATCGCCTGTTTTGACTTATTGGGAGCTAACAGTTCCAGACTCCGCTGCGATGGCAGTTCTATATTGATGCTCATTCGATCCGCCAACAATCCCAATTGATCGGTCAAACGATGATCGGCGCCCGGAATAGCTTTGGCATGGATGTACCCATGAAAACGATATTCCTCCCTCAAAATGCGCAGCGTTGCAATTAACTGTTCGCAAGTATAGTCCGGGTTTTTGATGACGCCGGAGCTGACAAATAAGCCTTCAATATAATTGCGCCGGTAAAAGTTAATCGTCAATTCCGCAAGTTCCCGCGGCGTAAAAAAAGTACGCGGCGTATCGTTCGAACAGCGATTGACGCAATATTGGCAGTCATAGATACACACATTGGTCTGCAGCACTTTCAAAAGAGAAATACAGCGCCCGTCTGCGGAAAAACTATGACAGATGCCAGCGGCGGCAGCGCTCCCTATTTGCCCGGCTTGCGCTCGCTTATTCACGCCGCTGGACGTGCAGGCAACATCATATTTAGCTGCATCGGTTAAGATTTTCAGCTTTTCGAACACGTCCACTAGCGCCACTTCCTTTTCCACTCACATCCTTATCTGCATTGTATCACAGAACAAATGTTCGCTTCAAGGTTTTTACGTATTTTGTTTTCACTTTCTGCCGACGCGATTCCGTCCGGCATTTTTTGCCTCATACAAGGCGCTATCCGCTCTTTTATAAATCGAATCTAAGGCTACATCGGTCTCTTTAACAGCAGTCACGCCAAAGCTTGCGGTTATATGCAAAGACGTTTCTCCTATGTTAATAGCAAAGTTCTCAATAATTCCCCGGATGCGTTCTGCCAACACTACAGCCTCAGAAATTGTTGTTTCCGGCAATAAAACAGCAAATTCTTCTCCCCCCACGCGCCCTTCAATGTCATTTCTTCGCAACTGCTCATGCACAAGTTTGGCAAGTTCTCGCAAAACAACATCGCCTGCCTGATGCCCAAAAGTATCGTTTACTTGCTTAAAATGATCAATATCATATAAAAGCAAGGCCAAGGTTCTGCCATAGCGGCGTGAACGCTCTACTTCCTGCTCGGCTAAAATGAAAAACTGCCGTCGATTCAAAATGCCTGTCAATGTATCGGTCGTTGCTAAACGCTGTAATTCTTCTTCCATCTTTTTGCGAGCGCTAATATCATTAATCGCTACCATGACCACCGGCTTGCCAAACCACTCCATTTTTACCGCCGATACAATGACCCAAAAAATTTGACCCTTACGGTTCTTGAGCTGCAGTTCCCGCCCTAATACCCTTCCTTGCTTCCGCAATTCAGCAAACATTTTTAAACGTTCCTTCTGCACCACATAAAAATCAGTGATTTTTAAAAGCATCGCCTCTTCTTGCGATATGTTAAAAAAACTTGCAGCCAACTGATTGCTATAGAGAATCGAATATTCCTCCAACCCACAGACAACAATCGGAAAGGGCGCGCCGTCGATCATCAGGCGAAAACGCTCTTCGCTATTGCGCAGTTCATTTTCCTGCTGCTTGTTATGGAGCACTATGGCATATACTTTACCTATCTTTGAAATGACTTCAAGGTCTTCTTGCGTATAATCTCGTGAAGAATTCGCTAAAGCAATTTGCCCCAATAATTCCCCTGCAAACATAACAGGCGCCGATAAAAAATTTATCAACGGCACATGTCCTTCCGGCAAGCCTCTCGCTGCCGGATGCTCCCCAGGATGGTTCGTAAAATAGGCTTCTCGCGTATTCAAGGAATGCCCCCATAGACCATGGTAAAAATGATGCGGCCCCTCCGGAAGCGAATATAACGCGGAGCTCACGGAACAAACATCCTTACGCATTTCTGTCAATGTATCACTAACATGGGCATTCGTTTTAGGATCAATAGAAGAAACAAAGCCATGCTGACTTTCAGTCAGGGCCTGTGATTTTTGCAAGACGATTTGGTACATTTCAGCAAAAGTAATTCCCGGCCGAATAATAGCCGATACTAATTCCGCCAGTGTCGCATTCAAATCGAGTTCCTTACCGGCTTCCTCACTCATACATAGCCCTCTCTACTATAAAATTGCCTGCTGTCGCATGCATCCATCTCTGTTTCACCTTGAATTTAAGACAGTTTTATTTTTCTTAATAACAATTATTCTCGCATTAATATATCATTTCCTTTAATTTTCCCGCCATCACTCTTCTTTGCCGACAAAACGCGGCCTTACGTACAAAAGACCTTGAAGCGCCTAGCCTCAAGGTCTTTTGCATGATACGATATACTTTTTCAACTTACCCGGCTGTATGAACGGACTGCATTGCCTGTCTCATCCGCGTTAAACGACGAGTTTCCGCTTCTTGCTTTTGTGAAGCTCCAAGAGCTTCCCAAACAAACACGCGAAAAGCGACGTACACACTCAGCATTAATAATGCGCTTACTACCACTCCCATGGAAAATCCCTCCCTTTGCAAAACCCAACATCCATTGTTCCTGGTTCACTTATAGTGTAAGTCTTGACGCTTGTTTTGTGAAATTGGCAGTAATTATCGTATCCATAAGCGTTCCTTATAAGCGCTCGCCCAAGTCCCCAGCAATCGAATCCGACTTTCTTGCTTATAATATCGTCCTAGCAGAAGGAATACACCCGAATCATTGCGTATATTAAGCTTTAGAGTACGTTTACCTAGGAGGCGCCCGATGGACATTCAGCTTTTCCAGACCTTTTTGACGGTCGCTAAATTGGGCAACATGACCCAAGCAGCATCCCGTCTAAATTTTACCCAGCCCGCGGTCACCGGACAAATCCGCGCCTTGGAGCAGCATTTTGGGGTTCTCCTCTTCGAGCGAGTTGGCAAAAAGCTTTTTATCACAGCGGCAGGTCGCGAACTCATTTCCTATGCTGAAAAGCTGATGAGCGCCTATGCCGAAGCAGAACAAGCCTTGAGCCTTCATCCCAGCCAGATCAATCTGGGCATTTCCGCTGCTATGATCAACCACTTAATGCTGCCCTTTCTTAAGAAATTTCAGCAACAATCTCCCCAATGCTCCGTATCGTTGGAGCTTTGCGCTAATGCGTCAGAAGTAGAAGAAGGAATCCTTGAAAATCGCTTCGATTTAGGTTTCATTCAAAACGAAAACACATCCCCCTCGTTAACCGGCTTCAAGTTGTCTGAAGAAGAGCTGGTTTGGGTCATACACCCCAAGCTGCTGGAAGAACATCAGCACAGCTCTCGTCTTGCCGATTATCCATTGCTTTCCTATCGCGCCGGAGGGCTGTTTTATCAGCTCTATGAAAAAACATTGGGACAAAAAGGAGTCAAAGCCACCATCGAATATAGTGAATCAGAAGCCATGAAAAATGCCATTCTTCAAGGTCTTGGCTGCGGCGCCATGCCCTTGCTTTTGGTACGAGAGCTGCTGGAGTCTGGCACGCTTCTGGAATTTGCCAATGTGCCCCGCTCTACCTTCAGTATCTGGACCGCCTTCCATAAAAACAAAAAGCAGTCCCGCGCGGTTGCGAGCCTGCTCTCACTTCTCCAAGACGGTGCAAAAACTTCCACGTCTTAGGGGCTGCATTTTATTCATTGCTTCTCCCATAGCTTCCAATAACTGCCGCCGTCATAATCCCTGCCCAAAAAATCAACAATTGCGGACGATCAATCGCCAGTTGCGGCACCTTACGGCTCGCATTCATTCTTTCATCTCCAACATAAGCAACTAAAGGCAATTCCGGTAAGTATCCGTCATGAGGCTTTGCCCACCACGGATGTGTCACCGGAGGGAAAAGTTCGGTGACAACCAGCAACAGCGCTGCCGCCAACCATACATAAAAACGCTGTTGCTTGGCAAGCCAGCTTCCCTGGTTTCGCCGCCAATACAAAAAAGCAGTTCTTACGGCACAAACCACCTGCAAAATTGCGATGCACCAGATTGCAAAAAAGCCAAACCAACAGAACAAGCCATACCATCCCAACATAAGCAGCCACAGGACAAAAAAAGTCCCCCAATCGCTTCGCTTCAAATTGCGCCTGGGATTCGCAATCAAGCGCCAAAAACCAATAACCCCTCCCATGAGAAAGCCAAGGGGTCCCGTTATAAAAAGGCCCAGCAAAGGCCCCAAATTGCTGGTTGAAAACAAAATGGGGCCAATAAAACCCACTAAAAAGGAAATAGCTCCAATAAACCATGCAGTGCCTAAAATATCCAACATAGCACTCCAGCTCCTTTTCACCATTTCCAATTTCAGAAGAAAAATTGCGCAATATTTTTCTACCGCAACGCCAACACACCGCAAGGACACACATGAGTGCAGAGAGAACAACCATCGCAACGCTGCAGATCAACGGTCACTTTTTGATCAACAAAGTTAATCGCCGCCTTGCCGCTCTCCTGACAAGCCACCATACATTTCGCGCACTGCACGCAATCTTCCGGAGCAACCACTGTTGAGCGCACGTCCCAATTCATATTTAATTGCTCGCGCGCAATTAATTTCGGTATTGCCGCCCCGATAATTTCCTGCAAACTATGCAGGCCTTTTTTTTGCACATATTCTTCCAAACCGCGTAATAACGGCGTGATAATAGAATACCCATTCAACATTACCGCTGTACAAACCTGGACGCAGCTAGCTCCTACAGCCATATACTCTATGACATCATGCCAAGCTGTAATTCCTCCTACGCCATGAATCGGAACATCAGCGATCTGCGCGATTTGCGCCACACATCGTAAGCTAATGGGTTTAACCGAAATACCTGAATAACCCCCAAATGCACTATACCCATTAACTGCCGGCAATGGTTCCAAGGTATCAATATCTACGCCTAAAAGCGCTTGCACGGTATTAATTGCCACTATACCGTCGGCTCCTGCCTTGACCACCGCCGCTGCCACATCCTGAATACTGCTGACATTCGGCGTCAATTTAGCTAAAACAGGAATTTTTACCTCTTTTTTTACACAAGCGACGATGGCAGCTGCCTTTTCTTCGTCCTTGCCCACAGCCGCCCCCATCTGGTCCGCTAAGCGAAAATGAGGACAAGACAGATTTAACTCCACCGCGTCCGCCCCCGCATGTTCCAGGCGCCGCGCAAGATTTCGCCATGCTTCTAGATTGGCGTCCGCCATCATACTGGCAACAACCACTTTAGAAGGAAACTCTTTCTTCAGCTCATGTATAGCCTGTTCCCAATACGCTACCGGTTTTTGCGTCATACCTTCGAGGTTTTCAAACCCCATAATCTCTCGATCCTTGTTCCGCAATACTGCAAATCGATTCGGAGCATCAGGCGTGATTAGCTCATCAGGAATACAAGTTTTGGTTACCGCCCCGGCCCATCCCAGCTTAAACGCTTTCGCAATTCCTTCTTTGCTTTGCGTTGGCGAAGCCGAAGAAAGCAAACAAGGATTTTCTAGCTGTATTCCGCAAAATTGCACTTGCAAGCTCTGATTCATGGTTTTCCTCCAGTCGTCTTCGCACTCCAAAACGTTTCCTACTATAACATCTTTTCATCGCAGTATTAATTGCACTGTAAGGCCTAAAAAACCGCTTGTTGTAGACGCGAAAGCAACATCAAGCGGTTTTTCATTGGTTTGTGTTCTTTAAGTCTAACTAAAAGTCGCTACGTAAAATTAACCAATTGCTTTAGTTTATCAATGCCCATTCTACGGCTTCACCGGTATTTGCTTCATCATTTCGCCCATATCGATAACCGGGACGCCTTGGGGCAAGGCGAATGTTTCCGGCGGCACAGACCCCACTTTTATATTTTTGTATTCAGCAGTCATCTGCAGGATTCCGCCTTCTGTCACTTCAACTTTGGCAGGAATGCCATAGTCCTCGCGCACCCACATTTTGACCTGACTTTGACCCGCTTTCTCCTCCCTCAGCAAGACCTTGCACGGTACGCCATCATAGCTAACAGTTTCCAAGATTTTCACCTTAGCTGCATCTGTCTCTTGGCTGTACTGGTCAGGCGATTTGGCTGCTTTCGTCGGATCAAAAGGAATCTTCATAATCCTGGCCTGGCTAGGCATGTAATTATAGATTACATTAGCATCCCCATCCAAAAACGTAATTATCTTTTGATTTTCCATAGTAGCTTCCGTTTTCATTTTCTTGCCGGCCAGCCAAACCTTGCCATTCATGGCGGGACCTTCTTTCGCTTTTATGATGTAATCATAGGTAAGGCCGGGAAGGTTTTTGCCCTTAGCCAACAGGTCCGCAGCCGACTCCTGTTTAGCCGTAGACTGGTTCGATGAGGACGTACTCGTTTTATCACTTCCGCCACAGCCCGCCAGAACAAATAGTACCGAAACGATAACAGCCAATGTCATGATTTTTCTCATACTACTACCTCCTTGTCGTTATAGGACTCGTTTCTGACCAATTAAAACAGCCGGTCCACTTGATCACTATGCTCGCAAGAGGTTTTTGCACACCCTAGTCCGTTTTGGCAATTATTTCTAATTCTCTTTGCGAAATTCCTGCTTACTTGCTTTCTCCATTTACAAAAGAAAAGAACGGAAGCACGTTGTGCTGCCGTTCTTTTCTTTTGCTAGTAAATCCATTATTCAAGACGGTTTTAAAGAAAATGCTTAACTACCTCCGGCCCCACGCTCATCAAACCGCAGCTAATGAGCACCATAATAACCACTTGCCGAAAAGCGGCGGGAGAAACGCGATGAAACGCCTTTTCCCCCAGCCAGGTACCAATAAGAACGCCTGGAACAATATAACTAATCAACGGTAATACCTCTACATCCATAACCCCCATGACATACATGGTTCCCAAGATAACAATATTATTCAAGCAAAAGAAGCGCACCAAATTGGCTCGAAATGCAACCTTATCCTGCTTTTGATTCATGAGAAACATCGCCACTACCGGCCCGCTCATACTTGTCGCCCCGCCCATAAAACCGCCGATACCCCCGGCGATAATAGAAGCAATGCGTTGACGCCGAATCTGCACTGAAAAATTAGCAGCCAGTGCAATCGACATGAGGATTACGATGGTTCCCACCACTACTTTAAGCATTGCTCCATCAACCAGATTCAGGAAATACACGCCTGGAAGAACCCCCACAATGCTAGCAGCAAACATAGGTAAAATCAAATAGAAATCTCCCTGCCCTCGCGTCTTATGAATGACCATAAGATTTAAGATCAGAGCGCCGAAAATCGTTAAACTAATCACCTGCTTAGGGGCAATAAACAGCATCAAAAGAGGCGCGCCAACGATATTAAAACCAAAGCCGCTAACCGCTTGCACCGTCGAAGCAAAGATTACGGTCAAACATAAATAAATCGCTGTCATAGTCAACGCGCAGCCCCCCTTTTTTTCATACTGCTGCCAGTATACTCTCCAAGGCAGGAGTTGACAATACTGATAATAAATCATTGTGCTTCACTTGCTTATCCGCTCACCTTGCTGTTTCGAAAAAGCCTCCGTGATCTCCATTATTTTTCCAGATTCAGCTCATATCGTTCAAAATAACCGATTAACTCGCCTTGCTCATCACGCACCGGATTCATATAGATCCTCTGGTTTTTTATGCCTACGCCAATGAAAACTTCATTTCCATGGTTTTTAATCTTATCAAAGGCTTCTAATATTTTTTGTTTTGACTTTTCATTGTGACAAGCAAATAACGACTTGCCCAGCAGATTTTCATAGCCTCGTTCTTTATGATAATGATATTGGGCGGCATCATTCATATACATTATGATATGGTCGCAATTAACAAATAAAATCGGATAAGGGATGCTGTTTAAAATACAGGTCTTAATTTTTTCAAGTTCCATGTTTTTTCCTCCTAGCAACATTGCCAAAAGACAGTTTTTCAGCAACTCATTCCTGTACGTAAGATAAAAGGCTGGTAATCCGCTATGTTTAAAATTATCATTAATAATGACGACGGTCAAATTTTCAATAGAAAACAAAAAAGCGGCTCTCATTATTTCTTGCTGTGTAAGCTGGAAAGGCGGTTTCACCATGAAAGTTCTCATCGTTGGAAATTTTAGCGAAACCTCAAAAACAACCGTTACAAATCACTTTCCCGAAAACTGGGACGTTGTGATTGTCCCGCCAGGAGAATACGTACTGCAGCACATAAAAGACTGCCAGGTACTCATACCGGAGCATATCAAAGTAGACCACAGTCTGCTTTCTGCCGCTCCCCATTTGAAACTGGTACAAACCGGCGCTGGCTATGACAATGTAGATGTTGACGCCTGCACAAAGCTTGGCATTTGGGCCGCCAACGCCGCTGGCGTAAACGCGCAGGCCGTAGCAGAACATGTCCTGGCGTCGCTATTGTCTTACTATAAAAACATACCGTTTCTTGACGCCTTCATGAAGAACAAACTGGATGAAAGTCAACTGAACTATACCGGAAGCGAACTAGCTGGCAAAACGATAGGAATTGTCGGCTTGGGCGCCATCGGCAAAAAAGTGGCCTCATTTTGCAAATCCTTGGATATGAACGTGCTGGCTTGTGTTAGAAATCCAGCTGTAACCTCTGATGACTTGGTAAAAATAACGGATTTTGATACCCTCATCAGCACAGCGGATATCATAAGCGTGCATGTACCTCTAACACAGCAAACCAGACACTTATTTAACAAGACCGTCTTCCAGCAAATGAAGCAAACCGCTCTTTTTATCAATACTGCCCGCGGGGGAATCGTCAAAGAAAGCGACCTAATCGACGCATTAAAAAATCGAGACATACTGGGCGCATGCCTCGATGTGTTTGAATCGGAGCCGCTCCCAATGTCCAGCGAACTTCGAACTTTGGATAATGTGATTCTTACGCCCCACACGGCAGGCTTACCCGATGGCCGCAAATTTCACAAGAAACGCTATGACTTCTTTATCCGCAATATAAACCGCGTAGCCAACGGCGAAGAGCCGGAAAGCAAGCTCAATCAGCTCGTAGCCTGCGATACAGACAAAACAAATGAATCGGAGGAACTCCCATGATTGAAGGCATCAGCCATATCACGTTCATCGTTAAAGACCTGAAGCTTGCCACTACCTTTTTCAAAGAAATCTTTGACGCCGAAGAAGTTTACGCTAGCGGAGACGCCACCTTTTCCGTATCAAAAGAAAAATTCTTCATGGTTGGAAACCAATGGATCGCCGTTATGGAGGGGGAATCCCTCCCCACTCGCACTTACAACCATGTCGCTTTTAAAATATCAGAAGCTGATTTCGAGACCTATCAAGAGCGCATTCGCAAGCTGGGACTTGATTTCAAACCGCCGCGTCCGCGCGTGGACGGCGAAGGACGTTCCTTATATTTTTATGACTTCGACAATCATTTGTTTGAGCTGCATACTGGAACACTTTCGCAACGCTTGGATCGATATAACCAATAATCTATATTTTGATCCATACATTCAAGAAACCATCCGTATAAATCAACATGGTAAACCGTCATAGTTCATGTTATACTATAAAAAATTGCGTTTACTTATGAAGTCAGAGGCTATGATGCCCTAACCGAATTCTTTCGGTTAGGGCATTTTTATTTTCACCATTTATTACCAATGTGCCAATTTATAGTAACCATTAAAAGGAGGTTTTTCTCATGTCTACGCCAATCTCTCCACGCCTTTATTTTGCCTACGGCATACACCTTCACCAATCTACCATGCGCTCCATTTTAAAAGGTGCTCACATGGTAGGTCTTGCTCGCCTAAAAAATCACGTCATAAGCTTTCATGGACATTCTGCCGTCTGGGACGGCGCTATAGAAACGGTCGTTCCCGACAAAACTTCCAAAGTTTGGGGAGTCCTATATCAACTTACGGCCTATGAATGGGACCAGCTAGATACCTTTCAAGACGTTCGTTTGGACGGAACCGGAGAATATTTTCATTACCCTGTTGAAGTATTTACCGAAAAGAACGAATGCGTAGAGACAACCTTGTACAAAAAAGCCGAACTTAGAGAACAAAAAAAGCCCAGCTCCGAATACCTGGATCTTATTATTCAAGGCGCCATCGCCCACAAACTTCCCCAACACTATATTGAGAAATTACGTCAAATTGAGACGGTTCCGGCCTCATACCCTGTTCCCCGTTTTCGAAAAAAAGGAATTCCACTCACGAGTGATTGCTCCAGTTGCTCCTAAAATCAATAATGCTTATTCATTTTTCTATAAATCATTACAGCTTGCACAAATTGTAGTTTTCTATATTCATGAAAAAAGGAGTTAAGAATATGCAAGTCTGTCCGATAGGTATTGTCCATTCCGCTTTTTCTAAACCAGAAGGAACACCCATCCAGGCAACCGCTTCCGTTGGCAGTAAGGCGATTATTGAAGTTTACAACCAGTATATCGACGGGTTAAAAGACATAGATGGATTTTCTCATTTAATTTTGCTATATCATTTTCATCAAATAAAAGAAGCAAAATTGCTAGTAAAACCGTTTTTAGATGATTGTTTGCATGGAATTTTTGCCACTCGCTCTCCAGCTAGACCCAATCCAATCGGCTTTTCAGTGGTGCGTCTTAAAGGGGTCGAAGGAAACCTTCTATATATTGAAGATATTGATATTTTAGATCAAACGCCTATCTTGGATATAAAACCTTATATAGGTGAGTTTGATCACCGACAGGTGGAGAAAATTGGTTGGTTTCAGCACTCAATCCATAAAATGTATACGGTAAAGGATGACGGACGGTTTAAAAGGTAAAGCTACTCCGTAAATGCATATAAAAGTGAAACAACGAAGTCTAGAAAAAATTCATCTAGACTTCGTTGTTTCATTATTATTATAAGTTAGCAACTCGTAAGATAAGCAACCAGCGGTAAGGTAACCAAGCAAAGAATGGTCGTCATCATGATAGCGCCAACAGCGCACTCCTCATCGGATTCATTCGTCCTTGCAAACATGGCAATGGCGGTCATACTTGGCATTCCCGCAAGCAACGTAATAAATGTAATAATTTCCGGTTGAACCTGGAACAGCCGCAGCACCGAAAATATTCCCAACGGAACCGCTATCATTTTTACAACAACAATCGAATAGTATTCTATCTTTGTCAAAAATCTCCTTACATTGCAAAAACAAAAAGTTCCCCCAATATAAATCAGTGACAGTGGCGTTGTCATATCCCCAACCGCTCCGAGAGCCTTGTTTAATGTAACAGGCAGCTTCCATTCCATGATTATAAAAAGAATAGCCAAAAGAATCCCGATCATGGCTGGATTTGCCAAATTTTTAAGATTCGCCGTTAACGAATTATGAGCCAGTTTTTCCTTTGGCAACGTCAGATGAAATCCAACACTCCAAAGCAACATCTGATCCACGATAGTAAAAAGCGCCATATACAGCATGCCACGCTCCGGCAAAACGCCTAAAATCAAAGGAATTCCAATAAAGCCTACATTCCCAAACATGGTTGAAGCATGAAAGATGCGTCCATAATTTCCATGCAAAGAAAAGACCCGTTTAAGAAGAAAGCCTGTAATAAACAGCACTCCAAACATGAAAATAGCAGATGAAAGAACCTCTATAAAAGAAAAAAGAATGTCGTTGCGGGTCGCTCCATTGATTGACTTGTGAAAAATCATAATGGGAAGAATTAAGCGCATGATCAACCTGGATAAATACCCCAGACAATTCTCGTTTATAACTTTTGTTTTTATCCCAATAACGCCAATGATAATCATCACTGTAAAAATTTCCAACTGTGTAAGTACCAGATAAAAAGACTCCATAAGCGTCCCCTTTACAAATTGTTACATCAACGCAGCGCATATTAGCCTCCGTTTACTCCACTGTGAAAATTGATCAAGCAAGCTAGCGAGACATAGTTTTTAACAATGCTTCTCCTATTTTCCCTCAAACTCCTGCTTCTTTGTTTATTCGCATCTAATGTCATCTTCTAGCATTCACATCTCCCAGCTAGCTTAGCAATATAGTAAAACGCGACAGGCCATGTGAAGGTTACGTTTCACACAGCCTGCCGTTTATCAGTATGTTAGAAGGGCCTTTGGTAGCCGTAGCGCATGGCCGGCATCTATCTCCGCGAGTGCGTTTTGCGGCAACTTGGCCACTTCCACGCACAGTTCCGATTCATCATAATTGCTATCACTTTGAAAAAGCATGACAAAAAAGGAACGTCCCTTCTATCCTATAAAGTGAAAGTGATAATATTTTTAATAATCCCCAAAATAGCGTTTAAACTTAGTCAATGCCGGGCCATCCAGTATATCCAGCTTGCCGTCAGTCTGCTTTTTTATAAGCGAGCGACATTTTTCAATTCGGCTAAGCATAGGACTAATAATTCCACTTGTTTGATTAATATAGGTGTATATATCATCGACGCAAGTGGGAATTTTATATCCATGCGAACTACTCGAAATTAGTACATCTGCGTCTCTTAGCGGTGCTACAATTCGACGATAAAGATAGTCACGCGTAACCTTCTGTTCCAAAATATTGGACAGCATTTTGGTTATTTCACTTGAGTGGATATATATAGAGTCATTGATATTGCGCACTGTAAATAGCAATTTTTTCAAGAACAAAATGCGCAATCGAACGTCTTCTTCGTTAGAATTTTTGTTGCTGTCAATGTAGGCTGTCGCACACTGGTCCGCTAACATGTAAATCTGTTTGTCGAACGATGTATCTGCATTCTCTCCAGCCTTATAGGGAATAAAGGACTTAGGGAAATTGATAATCTCTATGATTTTTCCTTTGAATATTTTAAGTACGTCAGGTGCCGTTACATCAATAATATGCTGCATGGTAGATCCAGCAATAATGTCCGCAATTTGTACTATATTACATTTGCGGCTATCGAAATAATCAAAATCATATTCGTTAAACAGATTTGGAGTCGGTCTGTTTTTACAAACATATTTCTTGAATTCTGATTGAAACTCCGAACTCCCGTATTCATCCTCGACAATTTTCAGCTTCGGATAACAAGTATACATGGACTCATACAGTTTCTGATGAAGGAATTTCACAAAAGTGCCTTTATATTCTGTAAGAGGAGAATCATTATAAAATGCTTGCTTATCCGCAATAAGTATAATAAGCGAAAAATCAACGAGCAGCAATTCGGTTAAAATTTTAGCTCTTCGAGAATGCTTATTGCCAATCGAACTAGACTTCATTTCGTTGTTTGAAAAATTAAGCTTGCGTATTTCATTAACTTTCTTCTCAATTTCAAGTATATTCTCATTATTAACTATAACTGCACAAACAATATAGTGTGTAGAAACACCGTCTTTTCTAAAGTCAAAGCCAAAGTTACCACATTCATCAACATATGCTGTACGTCCTGGCTGTATAGCCAGCGTATTTATACGCTCAATATCTTCAAACGTTAACTGATAGTCTTCCATTGTAACCCTCCTTGCAACATATTTGCTTATTCGGTTAATGTTCCCAAGGATTCTTTAAAGTTTTCCAGAAGCAAGGAGCAGACAGTGGGGACGTTCCTTTTTTATCAACTTCTTGCTATTATTCCACACGGAACTCCATCAAATCTTTCTATTCGCCGCATAGGCAGCCTTTCAACTTTCACTTTTTCAGCATTAAATCTTTTCCATGTCTTTCTTCCCGGCTACCAGTCACGATACACATATTCCGTACTTTGGAAGAAGCTTTAGCAATATATATTGCCGCTGGATTTGAAGAGCATCGTGAAACTTTTTCCAGTCTGATGTGAAAAATTCATCTGTAAAAGTGAATCTCTCTTCTTCCCCATCGATTTCGTTTACCGTATTCAAGGCTTCATATTTCCAAGAACCAATCCCTTTCGGAGCGTAGTCCGGTATTTTGCCTACGCCCTGAATACTTCCGTTTGATGATAATTCAAGCCACTTTTCATGACGCACGTCACCATTATCATCGTTATTCTCATTAAAGATTCTTCTCAAAAAATCTCTTTGCTCACCCGCTAACGCTTCAATATCACCATATAGGTTTTCTACATTATCTGCTAACACGATCGTATTGGCGCGCACGCCCAAAAACAAACGCATTAACCGGAGCAGGAAATCTGCCGCCTCAATAAATGCATCGGTGTTATTATACGTCTGCTCTCCACGCTCACGATCTTCTTCAAAAACAAACTTCCATTCCTTCACGTACGGAAGGTCCGGATAATGCAGGGCAGTTCCGTGCCCAACCGGTATCAATTTAGGAAATTGCCTCAGAAACTCATCCTTTAGCGATAACAGCTCCTTGTCTTTTTCATCTACCGCACTAACGATTTCTGCTACTTTATTGATACGGTTGCTAACGCCTGCAAAACCACGATGCGCCCACGTGTCGGCATAAGTATGTATAGCGATGCCAAAACGGTGAAGTCCATAACTTTCATCTCGGCTCCGAATCACATCCTGCAGCATTTCTCGTGCAACAAAACTATCAGGCGTGCACACTACTCTTTCAAACAAATCTTTTGCGACCAGCACGTCCTTTGTTTCTCCGCAGTAACCCGGCAAAAAGTGAAACGGCAGCCAAACATTGTGATTTTCTGTATTATCAGCGTTGTCCTTTACATCATAGGTTTCATGCGCCGAGCTCGTTCTTGTATAGGATTCTCCCGTATAAAATTCAATATGTCCGCTATTATTGGCATCATCAACATATTGCGAGGCATAGGCTACCGTGTATGCCTCCGAATCATTAAAACCGGCCCATTTCGCCAGTACATACACGACATCATAATGAAAGTCTTTTTGCATAAACGCTATCCCCTCCTTAGAAATTCAAGCTCTTACCAATCAACCTATATCACGATGAAGTTATGTTAGGAGCTTCTCTTGTTTTTCTTCAATTTCCTGCTTTTTTCTTCCAGTTATACAAAAAAGCGCCAATACATACGGATTTTTTCCGTACGCATTGGCGCTTCCTTATGTTCTTTATGATAATTCCCAAGCGGTTCGCGAGCTCATACTGAGTTTTCCAAAATACCACTTATGGATTTACGATGGCCTGGTTAAGTATCTTGCAAAGTATATCCAGTGCTTTAGGTAGATCTGCATCGGAAAGATTCGTCCAGCAGATTCGCAAATGATTGAGTTCCGGCTCCCCAGGGTAAAAAATAGAACCGGGCAAATAGTGAATCCCCTGGTTATGAGCCGTACTAAGCAAGTCATCGGCAGATATTTCTGGTGGCAACGTGAGCCAAAGATACATTCCCCCACAGATTTTTTTAAATTTAAAGCCCGGAGGAAGCTTCTCAGTAAGACTCTTACTAACCAAGCTGCTTCGAGCCGTTAATTTCTGGTTCAAGTTTTTTATAAAAGTGACCAGCTGTGGATTGGCAAAGAGCGGAACAAGCGCTTTTTGAAGCCACAAGGGCGATCCCAGATCAGAAATCGATTTTGCCGCCAGCAATCGATTAAATATAGTCCCATGGGCCACCATAACTCCCAATCTAAGTCCTGGAAAAAGAAATTTGCTAAATCCTTTGAGGTAAATTACTCGTCCAGAGCGATCTAATGAGGTAAGTGTCGGAGGTGTTTTCATGGCGGAAAGACTATTGGAAAACGCTAGCTCTCTATGGGGATCGTCTTCGAGGATCAGAATATTATTATTTTCCGCAAACTCAAGCAGGTCTTTGCGACGTCGAAGCGACATGATTGCGCCGGTTGGGTTTTGGTATGTTGGTACTGTGTATATGGCTTTAATTTTTGTTTGTGTTGCAAGCTCTTCTAGTATGTCAATTCGGATTCCCTCGTCGTCAATGGGTATTGGCTGAATTACGGCGTGACTAAAACGAAATGCATCAATAGCGCCGGAAAAACAGGGAGTTTCCATAGCCACAACATCCTTGGGGCCTAAAAACGTCCTAGCAAATAAATCGATTCCTTGTTGGGTCCCATTGGTAACCAACAGTTGATGCGGCTGAGTTGGTATTCCCTGGCTTGCTAAATAGTTGCAAATTTGCTTTAGCAGCTCCGGATCTCCTTGGTATGGGGAGCGGCTTCCAAGCGCTTGAGGGTATTTCTGTAGCGCTTCTTGTATGGACTCTTGCAACATGGTAACGGGAAATAAGGAATGATGTATAGAAGCGGTAGCCATATCCAGAAATTGAGAAGGAAGTCTTACGCTGCTCTGGCTCCAAAAGCTTGCCCGCGGAAGATAATCTTGAATTGATACATGCCAATTGTACGGAGAAACACCGCTTTGGTCATTATCTTGCGGAACGCCATTTTGTATAGCGCTATGGCCTTTTACAAACGTTCCTTTTCCGCGAATGGTTCTAATTAATCCATCTTTCTCAAGTGCTTTATATACCCTATGTGCGGTAACCAAACTTATATCCAAACCATGTGCTAGCTCTCGAACCGACGGGAGCGCACAATCTTCTTCCAACAGGCCCGAACGAATGCGCTGGGCAATTTCGAGCTTAATCTGTTCTTGAATAGACGTTTTTGCATGTCGATCAATCGATATATTCAACGCTTTCCTCCAGACGCCTTAGTGTTATACATCCACATTGACTGTTATACATATAGCAGCCTTATTATTATACTATGCCAAAGCTGATAACAATTCAATCATTATCAGGATCATGAAGAGTATACAAGCCAAGAGGCTTCAACCACAGGAGGTTATGGTGTTACAGCAATAAAACAGTTTACCCATCCAACAACTTATTTTCGAAGGGGGATTATCCAATGTATAGTTTCAAAAACGATTATAGTGAAAGCGCTCATTCCAATATCCTAAAAGCGATTGTTGCTTCCGGTCTAGAGCAAAACGACGGATACGGCATGGATTCGCATTGCGAAAATGCAAAAGCTTTGATTCGAAATGTTATTCAATACGAAAATGCGGATATCCACTTTCTTCCTGGCGGAACGATTGCTAATTTGACATTTCTTTCCCATTCTCTAAGGCCCTACCAAGCTGTCATCTCTGCAGATTTCGGTCATATTAATATTCACGAAACAGGAGCTATCGAAGCCAGCGGGCATAAAATCCTTGATATTGTAACCCCTAATGGCAAACTGACGCCGGAACTAATTCAGCCCGTTCTTGACCAACATCAAGATGAGCATTGGGTACAACCTAAAATTGTCTTTATTTCCAATCCGACCGAGGTTGGCACCATCTACTTTAAAGCAGAGCTCGAAGCGCTTTCTACCTATTGCAAGGAAAACAATCTGTTGCTCTATTTAGATGGGGCTAGGCTAGCAATGGGCTTAACCGCTCGAGAAAATGACATTACCATTGCCGATTTGCCAAAACTTGTCGATGCGTTCTATATTGGCGGAACAAAAGCGGGAGCTTTATTCGGAGAGGCTTTGGTCATTATTAATGATTTTTTAAAAAAAGATTTCCGCTTCAATATGAAGCAACGTGGCGCCATTTCAGCAAAAGGATGGCTTCTTGGTATGCAATTTGAAGAGCTATTCAAGGATGATTTATATTTCAAATTGGGAGCGCACACAAATAAAATGGCCTATTTGCTGAAGGAAATTTTCGAGGATGCCGGTTTCGATTTTATTGCTGAACCTCATTCTAACCAGCTATTCCCCATATTTCCTAACTGGTTAGTGGACGCGATATCTCAAAAGTATATTACCTCTATCTGGAGCAAGCCTGATAGCGAACATACCTGTATTCGTTTTTGTACGTCATGGGCTACCAAGGAAGAAGCCATTCGCTCTTTCAAAGAAGATTTCACTAAAATAATAAACCAGCATAACTCTTGTTCTTCAGACTGACTTACGCCAGAACCATATTATCTTGTTCCTCTTTGCGAACGAAAAAAAAGCGCCAATGTGTACGCATTCTTTTCGTACACATTGGCGCTTTCAACTCCGCACGTGCAACCTTGTGCAACAGCCTGGATAAAGCTCCGTTTCTTTTATTGTTTCTTCTTTCTCGGTTTTGGTACTGCCGTTATGGGTTCCAAAATGGTAATCACTTCTTTGCTAAGACTTGCATTATCAATGTCCAAAATATAGTGCTCCTTGGCTCCCTTATACGGAATTCCCTTATCCGCATCGCGCATGACTTCATCCAAACAGGGAAGAAGCTTCACAAATACCGTATCATCGCACACCAGCAGGATGGGTTTATTATTCACATACACCATGTACTCTCCGAACATCTTTCGATAGCGAATTGGGCCGACTCCTGCAATTTGCTCACAAACGTATTCAATAAAATCCAAAGAAGTGCTCATCCCGACCTCCTTTTCAGTAACGATCTGCAGTACCACAATCGTCAATTTAAGATTGGATATCTTAATTATACCCCATCAACAACAAAAAGGCCTTCGAATATCTCGAAAGCCTTCCTATTTTTAGTTGCATTTAGCTATGATATGCCTTTAACCTGGATTTGCTGTTCTTGGGCATAAGTCTTTCCTTTATCACATTTTGGCGTAGCAAGACTGCAATGATTTTTGCACATAGGGCAAACTTCAGCTTGGAGTTCACTAGAAACCAACACAGCGTTCGGTGTCGACACTACGGTCCTTCCCCGGTGTCGCTTGTGGAACTTTCCGCCATGACGCCCTCGATGTCCGCCCTGTCTTACGGATAAGAGATAAGCCAAACGCTTTAACAAGCCCATATCGTCCGCCCCCTTTCTACGCAGCTTGCAGCTAACGCTTATTCGTCGTCTTCGGATTCTTCATGATGACCGTGGTGTCCATGAGGACCGCCATGAGGTCTCCCGTGATGACCGTGTCCGCCCATGCAATGACCATGATGATGCATGTGGCGTTCCATGAATTCGCCTTCGTCTCCCATAGTTTCCTTGAGGCTTGAAATCACTCGTTCCAGATAGCTTTTTAGATGATTTTGCTCTTCTTCGGTAAGACAGTTGAAGATTTCATCGGCTTTCTTCTCGTACTCATGAAGGCTTTCTTCCGAAACAGCCTCTTCTTTTCCTTTTTCCGTCAATTGCACAATCATCGAACGCCGGTCTTCCTCGGAAGGCTTGCGCACAACCAGTCCATTTTGCTCTAGCTTGGCTAGCAATTCCCCGATGGATTGCGGCCGAGTTCCCAATAAGAAGGATAGCTTCTTTTGGCTCATTTCCGGTTCCATCTGCAAAAGCGACAAGATTCTACCTTGTCCTCGAAATGGGCTGTGCATAGCAGGCCCTTTCCGGTGATGATGACGATGCATCATCAAATGGCTAAGGACAATAAAGTGCTCTGTAAGTGTTTCTGGTTTCTTCATTTTCATTTCCCCTTTGAATTATTTTACGAAGGTACCTTTGTTTTTATAATAGCAAGGTACCTTCGCATTGTCAACAACTCTTTTTGAAACGCCCATAATACCCCTTTGCTAAAAGAAAACAAGAAAGCCAGTATATACGAAAATTCCTTCGTATATACTGGCTCTTCACTACCTAAGAGGAAAGCCTAGTTCCATTTAATGAGTTTACTTTTTGCAACGGGGATATTGCGACGTTCAATATCCGCTTTCAAGGTTTTGTAGAACGTCCACAACAATAAAGCAATGACAAACAGCATGGGGATCGCAAACACAGTAGTAACCGACTGAATTGTTTTTAAAACATTTAACCCGGGTACCATGTGCTCTAAAAACAAGATACTTACCGGCAACAGCAAGACCAAGCACGCCCAAAAAACTTTATACCAGCTTGCTGGTTCTTCTTCGCTTTTCAGGTTTTTCGAGGTAAGCATCGAAACAACAGTCGAAGCAGCAGTAGCGCCGCACGCTAGCGTAATAAACACAACCGCCATGTACACGGTAATTGCCAATCCAGAAAAAGGTAGTGTTTTCAAGACCGCTAACACCGCAGCATTATTCCCGCTTTCCGCTACAAGTTGCGATAAATTAAGCGCACCGCTTAATTCAAGACTGATACCATAGTTTCCTAGTACGGCAAAGGCCAGCCAACACGCCAAGGAAGTCCAGATGCAGCGAACAATCGCAATTTCGCGGAAGGTCCGTCCATAAGAAACTCGAGCCAGCCAAAGACCATCCGAAATGGTGCAGCCCACGTACCAGGCCCAATAAAAGACCGTCCACTCTTGAATAAAACCAGTTTGCGCAATCGAGTCCGTATTAAAACTCATATGAACAAATTCGCGAATATTCGTCCCTATCGCCATGACGAAGTTATTCAAAATGAAAGATTTCGGCCCTACGAGAAATACAAACAAGAAAAATGCAATCGCCAATTTCACATTAAAATCACTAATAATGCCGATTCCCTTGGCAATACTCTTTGAGGTCGATAGAAGAAAAAACAAGAAGAATACCAAGATAACGCCAATACGCAATTCAAAGGTTACCGGCATTCCCAGCAAATGCCCGAGCAGTTCCGCCAAGATGGCGGTTCCCAAGCCTACGGTGCACACTAAACCGCCAATATAGCCGAAAGCCACAACGCCGTCAATACAAGTACGCAATACACGCACCGGCAAGCTTTCACCCTTCAGCACCGATTGACACAAATCCGAAAGATTTAAAGAATCGGCTTTTTTGTTCCAAAAGATATAGCCTAAAGCCAACGATGCCGGAAGGTAAATCGCCCAAGCGGAAAAGCCCCAGTGAAACATGCCATACGCCGATGCATATTCATATGCCTGAATGGACATAGGTTCCAGACCGAATGGAGGCGTTTTCACATAGTACATCCATTCCACCATGCCGAAAATCAAGATTCCAGCTCCGGCAGCGGAACACATATTCATTGCCGCCCAAGTGAAAAAGGGATAATGCGGCTTCGCCTCAGCCCCGCCCAGCCGAATATCTCCATACTTGGAAAACATGATAAAAACAGCGAAGACTGCACTCAAAAAAGCAATCAGTAAAAACAACCAGGGTAAGTTCAGCGTCATAATCGAATAAAAGATATTAATAACCGCCGCACTGGCGTCTGGATACAACGCCATCGGAATCACCATGGCAATCAACAATCCTACCGCCAGTAAGGCGATTGGCAAATTAATATTCTTAAACATGCTGCGCCCCCTTCTTCCTTACGCTTATGCAAACACCGTCAAAGCTTGTTTAAAATCGGCAATTAAATCGTCCGTCGCTTCAGCGCCCGCGGAAATACGAATCAAGCCTTCTTCCATGCCCATATCTTTCAACTGCTGCGGTGTAAACTCATTGCGGAAAGCCGTAGCCGGATGAGCAATCGTCGTGCGGTAACCGCCCAAGGTGCCTAAGTATTTCACCAATTGCAAGCGATGCATAAATTCATTGACTTTCTCGCGGTCATCTTCCACCCGAAAACTTAGCATGGCCCCGCAGCCTTGCGGCATCAGCCGATTCGCCAGTTCTCTTTGCGGATGATTCGAAAGCGTCGGGTAGTTCACATACCGTACATGAGCGTCCGCATCAAGGGCTTCCGCAATTTTCTTCGCATTTTCAAATTGCTTCTTCACCCGCATTTCCATCGTGCGAATGCTGCGCAGCATCAACCAGGCGCTATTAGGGTCCAGGCACCCGCCTAACAACAAAAAGTCGCCATATATTTTTTTAATGACTTTCTGCGAACCAGTAATCGAACCGGCTGTAATATCACTGTGTCCGCCGAAATATTTGGTCAAACTGTGCAATACAATATCAGCGCCATGTTCAAGAGGCCGAATCGCAAACGGAGTTGTAAAGGTACTATCCACCAACACCATTGCTCCTGCACGATGTCCAATCGCTGAAATTGCATCAAGATCAATGACCTCAATTAAAGGATTGGCAATGATTTCCGTATATAATATCGTGGTGTTTTCTTGTATAGCCTTCTCTACTTGCTCTGTTTTCGTAAAATCGGCGTACGTTATTACCACTCCCAGTTTAGTCAGCACACGATCAAAAAGCTCTATTGTCTCTCCATAAATCGAGCGACTGGCCACAATATGATCGCCAGCCTTTACCAACGAGACTAGCGCAGTGGAAATAGCCGCCATTCCAGATGCGCAAACGAGAGACGCCTCGCCTCGCTCCAGATAGGATATTGCTTCGGCTACGCCGTCACGATTGGGATTGGCCGTCCGGCAGTAGTAATACTTCCCGCCGCCGCTGGCAAAATCATAATCGTCCATATCGCAAATAATATTGGCTGTAGAATGATAAATAGGCGGTGTTTCCGGCCGTTCAACCGGCAGCGTAGTTTCACTGCCCGTGTACAGAATATGTGTTTCCCGGCGTACTTCTTTGTCTTTCAACAAGATTCCTCCCTAATCGTCGAGTTACTTACAGCCTCAAGCATAAACCTTATTCCTAGAAAAAAGTCAACGCTAACTTTCTGACAAAACAGAATAATACGCATCATTAAAACAAAAAGAAACCCTGCGGCTTCTACAAAATAGCAGCAGCCACAAGGTTTCTCACTTATTACATAGGCCCGGCGATAAACAACGCAAGTAGCCCTTATTCCAATAACATTTGCACTTCATAATCAGCATTCATAAATTCTACTAAATTATCCTCAAACTCCAAGGCAATGGTTGTTGTCGGACGAGGAATTGAATCAAAAAATTTCTTCAAAATAGTCGTATCCCAAGCTTCCTGCAGCAATTTAGTCCGAAAGCATAAATACTCGCCTGCCGGTAATTCCTTGTAATACGGAGTAAAAAAAGGAGGCCTACTTTTTATGTAGATGAAGTAATTTTTAGGTTTAAATCGTCGTTCAAACAAAGCCTTCGTTGCCAACTCATACCCGTACTGACGCCGGTAGGATAAAGCATGCAGCTTTTCTTGGCTCCGCGCTTCCGCCAGACGAATCTCCATATCTGCCAGCTCATCCTGTTCATAACAAGGCACTTGAATTAAATGCCTCGTCTCCAAATGCATGCGATACAAGACTTTGGCCGCATCCATTTTGCTCAAATAAGTAAAGTAATCAATGTACCATTCCACATCCTTAATGCGAGCGCGAACGGCTTCCATTTCTCGATTAGCTTGCTGCCACTGCTCTTCAAGGGCTGGCAACAAGCCGTCAACAGTACCCTTTTTGAGAATGGAACCAATCTCTCCTAAAGACAGACCTAGGTATTGCAAATATTTAATGCGATCAATCATATGGAATTGATTGAATTCATAGTATCGGTAGCCAGTTTGGGCGTCAATATGCGTTGGCCCTAAGATGCCTATTTTTTCGTAATGCCTCAAGGTTTGCGTTGTAACCCCAAGCAGCTTTGCCGTTTCACCAATCGTATAATGCTTTTTCATATGCACGACTCCTCGCAGTAAGCCTAGAGTAAAAATGTTGTTTCCCAGCAAACCTAAACCATTACAGCATCCCCCTGCTCTACGTCAGCGGCTATTTAGTATTATAACATAGATAGACTTCCTCCATTGTCTCTCTCGAAACAACCGAGACGGCGACCAAACTTTATTGTAGCAATAAAGTTTGACAGCCATCCGCCCTTCCTATTCTATATCTTTTTCCCAAGATAAAATACATAGCCGTAATACTGCTTATATTTCAAATACAACTCCGCCTCGCGCCTCATAAATGCAATCATATTTTCAACCGTTTTATTGCCTGCATGGATTTTTAAGAATTCCTCTTGTCGCGCTTTTTGCGGAATAAAATAATGCTCTAGCCAACAAGATTCCGGCAGTACAAAGACGGCCACCGGGATATACCCTGTTTTTTGCATAACAGAAACCGTATGCCCTATGGTTGCGATTTCCGGAACCGCATCCACCCACCACTTTTCAATTTCAGAAGGGCGTTCCTCCGTAAACCAGGACTCATAAGATACAGCTAGATAACCACCCTTTTTAAGGAACTTCTTCCAATGATTCAATCCTTTTTCAAAACCGATATTACCAATCGCCCCTTCAGACCAGATAAGATCAAATTCTTCTTTCTGAAATGGCAAATTATCCATTGAACCGACTATGCCTTTGACCCGGTTTTGCAAGCCGAGCTTTCCTGCTGTTGCGTTCAGCTTATCAATGGATCCTGCATACAGATCCAACGCGGTAATCTCCGCCTGTGTATGTTGCGCCAGCACCATGGTTTGAAATCCTGTGCCACAACCCAAATCGGCTATTTTTGCTTTGCTGGAAAGAGGGCCGATAAAGCTTAATGCCTTAAGGGTTTCCTCCGCACTGCCCGGGCCTTGCCGTTCTAACCCTGTAAAAAATTCATTAATGAGGGTAAAGTCAAATTCGTGAATGCTTCCGTTTTCCATGGTATATGCTCCTTATCCGTGCAATTTTCTTGGGTTTCATTCGTTGGCTCATCCAGCAGCTTTCAGCTACGCCTTTCAGGGAAGTTTTTTTCTATAAATCGTTCTATATGGGTTGCTAATAGTTCCGCTGCCTCTTTTTTATCAGATGTTGCATCAGACATGCTTAGCAATAAATAAAAAGGCGCATAAAAAGCGAGGGCCAGCTGCTTAGGATCGCTTTTACTCCAAGCACTGTGTTCTTCCATCATTTCACGGAATACGTCTTCCATATAGCTAATCGGTCCGCTTAAAAGACATTTTTGGTACAGTTCCATTATCTCTGGATTTCTATATTGTTCTAGGATTAGCATCTTCCGAAAACTACTGGCAAATTCATCCTCCGTCCAAAAATGAAACTGCGCATTGATAAAAATCTTGATTTTATCCATAGCGACCTGGCGATAAGCAGACGGCGATCGCGCAAAGGTTTCTTCCGGCACTTCATATGTTTTCGCTCTCTCTGCATCCACTTGATACATACGCTCCACAATGCTGTTGAATATTTCTCGCTTATTCTTATAATGCTTGTACAAAGCGCCTTTGGTCATACCAAGCGCTCCGGCAATGTCGCTAACCGAAGCAGCCTCATAGCCATCCCGCGCGAACAACCGAAGCGCCGTATGTAAAATATTCACTTTGGTGTCGGCCATTGAAAAGCCCTCCTCGTTTAGTAAACGAACGTTTACTTTTATTTTAGTTAACGATCGTTTACCTGTCAATGCCATATTACAAATCATAAAACGCGCCTTATACGACTTTAACCAAGAAAATTCATTCTTTCTAAAGTCTTTATAAGGCGCGTTTTTATCTTTTATCTAATTGAGAGACCGCTGCACAACTTCATTATCCGCTTCGCTTTAACCTGGAAATCACCAGCGGAATACCGCCGAGCGTCAGCAAAGTGAATATCAAGCCAAAAGCCGCTTGTACCATGAATAGTTTCTCACTATATGTATTGAGCGGTAAATAGTTTGCTTTAACCTGATCCGGCGTGATTTTATAGGATTCATCCAACACAAGACCACGTTGACGGTATTCAGGAAGCTGCCCCGCATCCACTGGTTTATACTCTGCGGAAGAGGAAGAAGGCTTTACCAAGGGCCCTAGCTTCTCGCCAGTTTTGATATTGACCACGCTAGTACGACCTATAGGATACGATGTGTAGATATAATCATCCTTCAAGTAGTCTGCGGATATCAAAAATACGCTGCCCGCAGCATCGACTGCCGCATGTTGATAGTCGCCTGCTAACGAATATAAACCGGATGTTTTTTCATAACTGACGAGAGATAGTTGCTGCCGGCCTAGTTCGAATGCCAACGTATCGGTTACCTTGTAAAGCTGATATGTCGAGCCGCTAGCCAAGTTCAACTTCGCTCCCATAAACCGGATGGAATCGCCGCCAGCGTTGACGGCGCGCAAGCTAGCCCCGAATAATACTAGAACAAGAATCCAGATCATAAGGTAGGCTTGCTTATAGTTTTGCATTGCTACAACCTCCCAAACTTTTTTTGCAATACACTTGCTTACCAGCTTCCTCCGCCGCCTCCGCCAGTCCCTCCTCCTCCCCCTCCGCTGCCGTCAGAGGACTCAGAATACGTCATGTTACTTTCAAACAAGCTGAGTTGTTCATTAACTATATTGCTAAAAGATAAGGCAACGTACAGATCCGACATCTGGCCCTTAAACCATTCAGGCGGCTGAAGCTCAATTCGCTCAAAAAGAGTCCCCCATTCCTTGGAAATGTTAAACATATAGGCATACGGCAGCAATGAATAAAATGGCTCAGATGTTTGCCAAGTAGCAAGATCGCCGGTTCCCATCTGCTTTTTAAGTCTAAGAACCTGGCTAAGCAACATATTTCCAAACGCAGTGCGTTTTTTCATAAAAGCGCCGCAAAAACCGCTTACGCCCATAACCGCTACAATAAGCCAGCTTTCCTGATCCAATGCATCCGCATACGAGGCTAGTCCCAAAAGCACGCCAAGCATCAGCAAAAAGCCAATGCTATTAATCAGCAACCCCTTCATTGCTCCCGTGCCATTTTTACGTGCGTAATAATCAACAAACAGGATAAACGGAAAGAGAACAAACGCCCAAACTCCTACCAATACCATACTCGTAAGCAAATCGGTCCACGAATATACATCACCGTAAATTTTAGCGGAAAATATCACCATGCCCAATAAGGTAAGCAAATAGCAAACACCTCGAGCTTTGCTGCTTGGCACTGTATATATCCGCCGTTCCGGTACGGAAAAATAGTCTTGCAGTTCCCGTTCTGTTTGGAACAGCACACCAGCAACCTGCGTTTTCAGCTGTTCAGCTGTAACCTTATCGCCATTTACAAATAGGGCGTTAAAGAGGGTTTGCTCATACGGTTTCAACCCTGCATCCGCATCTTTTAGTTTGACCAGAGTAACGTCATCTTGTCCGTTCTTCTCAAAACACAAATATCCTTTATCAGCCCAATATAACAGCAACGCGGTTCTGCCCCTCTTGGCAGCATCTCCGCCCAAAACATAACCGGCTTCAGCCGGAGTGAAAGTCAGCGGCAAAGGAAGTGCCCCCTCCCTCTGGAGGCGAGAATTTCGGCCAACCAGGAAAAATAGCAGCAAGCTCACCAATATTAAGCCTGCCAAGATCCCCTTCCAAATAGCGCTATGGTCATCGGTACTTCTGCGAAAATACCCTTGCGGCAACGCTAGTCGAATCGTCAGTCCTTCTCCTCTAGCCAAGACGCTATTGACTTTACCTGTTATTCTATTGTCTTCCACTTGATAGTTGACTCGGCTGCCTGCATCCTTTGCGCCAAGCATAAAGACGATGTTTTTCGGATCAAATGCTTTAGGCATTTCAATGGCAAAACTGACATTGCCAATATAAGTATCCCAGCCATCGCCAATCAAGTTGTAGTACAGCTCGTTAAATGATTTACCGCCGTCACTGTTGACTGAATATGTATAGCGAATGCAATATGTTTTTTCGCCAGTGAAGGTTTGCGAAGCATCTCCAATTTTGAGCGCCAACTGCCCGGACTTATTTTCTTGGTTGATTGGCACGGTTTGTCCGGTAAGACCGTCCATTACCAATAGATTACTTATTTTCGCTTTTTGTGTATAAGCAACCGTTTCTTGGTTCATAGGTTCGCGGACTTTATGGACAAGCGGAATATTTCGATAGATCCCATGCTTTGGCTCCTCAAATTGAGCCGTTATATTCTCTGTAACATCCAAGAAATTATTTTCCTGAACCTTAATTTGAACATCATACCTCGTGATTTTGTAACCATTAAAAGCTAGGATGATTGGGTCTGTTTTACCCGAATCGAGCATAGGCGCCGTTATACCGACAGGTAGGAAAAAAAACAATGCCAACAGCGTTCCTGTCAAAAATACCATTAGTTTTTTGCCTTCATATTGTTTCATTGGCCGCTATCTCCATTTAATAAGAATCTCCTGGTCAATCTGACATACCTTATATCGACCAATTTACAAACTTAGCTAAGACTTACATATTTTACTGTGTTTTTTATTTATAGTTCCTCGCGTTTAGCTCAAATTGCAAAACAATAACAGCTCCTAGCCTTTTTATACTAGGAGCTGTTACCCAACAATCCATCATTCAACTTTCTTTGCTATAGTTAATCGGCTATACGATGGTAGAAGTAGGTTCTAACTATGCGCCGTTATCAATTTAGAAGGGTCCATATGCAAATCGTAATCCGCTTCACTCACATAGCCAGTCGCCATAGCCGCCTCTTTTAAGGTGATATTTTCGCGAAACGCCTTCTTTGCAATTTCAGCCGCTTTATCATAGCCAATCAGAGGAACTAAGCCGGTAATCAAGATTAAGGATTGATTTAAATTATGATCAATTTTTTTCAAATTAGGCTCAATCCCCACTGCACACTTTTCGTTAAAAGAATTCATAGCGTCACTAAGCAGCCGAACGGACTGTATAAAATTGTACGCAATAACCGGCATAAATACATTTAGCTGAAAATTTCCCTGGCTCGCCGCAAAAGACACTGTAGTATCATTGCCAAAAATTTGCGTGACTACCATCGTCAACGCTTCTGCCTGGGTAGGGTTCACTTTGGAGGGCATTATTGAACTTCCTGGTTCATTGGACGGAATCGTAATTTCACCAATGCCGCATCGCGGTCCGCTGGCCAACCATCGGACATCATTCGCAATCTTCATCAAATCCGCGGCTAAGGCTTTCAATAAGCCATGTACGGCCACCATTTCATCTTTACTGGTAAGCGCATGAAATTTATTGGGCGACGTCTCAAAATGCTCTCCCGTAAGCCGACTGATTTCAGCTGCAATGGCAACCGCAAAGTCAGGATGCGAATTAATTCCCGTCCCTACCGCCGTCCCGCCCATAGCCAACTTGCGTAAAAAATCAAGGCCTGTAATAAGCATCGTTTGATTTCGCTCTAGCATCCCCGCCCAGCCGCTAATTTCCTGTCCGAGCGTCAACGGCGTCGCATCCATTAAGTGCGTCCGCCCTATTTTTATGATGCTGTTATATTCTTCCGATTTGCACTGCAACGTATGCAATAATGCCTCTAGCGCCGGTAACAATTGCTTGCGAATCAGCGTCAACCCAGCCACATGCAAGGAGGTAGGAAAAATATCATTAGAGCTTTGTGAACGATTCACATGGTCATTAGGATGCACTTTTATTTTTTGCCCCTTGGCCGCTAAAATTTGTTCAGCCCGATGGGCCAGCACTTCATTAATATTCATATTAAATTGGGTACCGCTGCCTGTTTGCCATACGGATAAAGGGAAGTTTCCTTCCAGTTTACCCTCTAGCAATTCATCGCAAGCTGCAATAATCGCGTCGGCTCTAACTTCATCCAGCAAGCCTAGCTCCTTATTTACAGCCGCGGCAGCTCGTTTCAGCACGCCAAATACTTCGACCAACTCCATCGGAATTTTTTCAGTACCGATACGAAAATTTTCAAAACTCCGCTGTGTCTGAGCCCCCCATAGTTTATCAACAGGCACTTTTATTTCTCCAATCGAGTCCTTTTCTATGCGGTATTCCATAACAATTCCTCCTTTTCCATGCAAGGTATTCAAAATGACCCCATTTTCAGAGCTAAGCTTCCATATCACTAGCCTCTTCAAACACTTTGCGCACAATCTCTTTCGTAGTACCGCCTTCAAAGACTTTACGCGTTCCTACAAAGTACGTTGGCACATAATAGTAATCGTATTGCTTGGCCATTTCGGGCGTTTTTTCTTCATCAATAATTTCTACTTTGATCTCTTTATATTTGGGATTTTCCTGTTTTACCTCATCAATCCAGTTAATTGCTCTTTTGCAATGAGGACACCAATCTGTTATAAGCACCGTAATATCTTTCATAAGCAATCACCTTCCTTATACTTGCATTCTAAATTGCCAGTATCTATTTTCCCTATTAGGTCTATCCGGAATTCAACAATACATTTTTCTTACGATTCTTTATTAATAACATTCTCTCGCTTTCTAAATTCTCCTGCTTGGCCCTTCGTTTTACGACATACATAGCCCAATTCTTACTGACGTGGCTTGAGCAAAATGCTTACGCACATAAGAAAAAATCGCCTAGGGCTAATGCCTAGGCGAACAACGGAACTTCCCATATTACTCTTCATTTTTTATTAATTTTTCTATATCCGGCGCAATTTCTCTCGGATTTGTGGTGGGAGCGTAACGATTTATTACCTTACCTTGACGGTCAACTAAAAACTTAGTGAAATTCCATTTCACCGCATCTCCGAACCACCCAGGCGCCTGCTCCGTTAAATATTTGAACAAAGGATGAGCGTCGTTACCTCTTACCTTGATTTTTTCAAACATCGGAAAACTAACACCATAATTCAACTGACAAAACGTCTGTATTTCCGTATTACTGCCTGGTTCTTGCTTCAAAAACTGGTTACAAGGAAAGCCTAATACGATAAAATCTTCCTGCTTATATAGTTGATATAGCTCTTCCAGTTCTCTGTACTGCGGAGTAAAACCACACTTACTAGCAGTGTTGACGATTAATAAAACTTTATTCTTATACTCGGCCATAGACTGCTCATTACCTTCAATGGTTCGAACATGAATATCATAAAGTCCCATCTTCATTACTCCTTTCATTCACTGTAAGACTATATTGCCTAAAAGGCTTCTTATACTTATCATTGTTCCGTCCCCAAAAACCACATCTATCACATTTTGAAATAACAACGGTGAAACTTTTTCGTCATGAAGTTGATAACCGTTTAACTATTTTCTCGTTTTTGCTGCAATATTTTTCGTGACGGTGCAATGCAGCCTTGCCATTCACTTTGATGACGCTTAAGCGCTTCCAGATCCCCTTGGCAAATACGTTCTTGAGCAAGTCTTTCCTGCAAATAAGAAGCCAATAGTTTCTCCTCGGTTAGAAATGCTGGAGCAATCTTATAGTTGATCCATTGGGCCTGCTTAAAGCTTTGAACAATCCCGGCATTCTTCAACTTTGCTAAGTGTCGAGATACATTCGTCTGGCTCATCTGCAAAACATATTCAAGCTCACAAACACAAAGTTGTTCTTGTAACAACAGATGAACTATCCTTAGCCGGTTTTCGTCGGCTAAGGCTTTCATTATTTCAATCATATTACTCTCCTTGGAATTCATATCATAATGGAATCTAACTACATAATATTCCGTTCCAAGTCTTTTTTCAATCCTTCTCCCGCCCTATGGACATACGATGAGCTTTCTTGCCCATAAGCAGTCGCCGCAGGAAGGTTCATTCCCCCAGCAGTCTCCTTGGTTATCTAGCAAATAGACACATCCATCCGCTTGGAGGCAGTCTACGCAGGAAGGAAAAAGAGAATTTCGCACCGCCCACCGAAATCGCACATACTCTTCTTTCTGCCAAAGCTCTGCTAGCGTATTTTCACGGATATCGCCAATATGATATGGCTTCATCCTTTTTTTTCGTCCCAGAACATAGCAATCATACTCATGCATAAAAGCATAACAGGGAGCCACTTTTCCTGCGGCAGTAATTACGAAGGATTTCCCTTCAACAAAACGGCAATTCCTCTCTGTACGTAATTCTAAAGGCAATCCTGTTTTAACCGACAATTGAGGAGCTTCGGAACCAAATTCTTCCCAAGTTCGTTGTTGATCATAGAGAATTTCATCTTTCATGCTTTCATGATAGGGCAAGACATGAGTTACCACCAATCGGCTCACGCCTAATTTATCGCACACCCGTCGAAGTTGAGGCAAATGGGAGAAATTACTTTTTGTCGCGACGAATTCTACACCTAAGAAAGGTGTTAACTGGCGACGCTTTTTCTTTTCATTTTGCAACCACACTAAGTTACTTACTACTTCTGTATAGTCTGCCCCTGGCCTCATTGCCGCATAACTTCCCGAATCAGATCCATCTAACGATACAAATAGCCAGTCCAAACCTGCGTCTAAAAGGTTCTCGCACATAGCCGGCGTCAATAGCGACCCATTACTAATCATTTCGGTTTGGTATCCTTGAGCATGAAGTAGACGAATCATATCTGAAATATTGGGATGTATCATAGGTTCTCCAAACCCTCCCAAGTGAACACTTTGAAGCTCTGGAAATTCCTTGAGTTGCGTTACTACCTCTAAAAAGTCATGCCAAGACAAGGAGGCTTCCTCGTCACTCCAAGAATGGCGAATGCAGGTAATGCAATTAAAATTGCAGCTAGTTGTCACTTCAATATAAATTTTCTTAACATCTGACCGTAACGGTAAAAAAATTGTTTCTTCTCCCGTATCTAGTCGAATATACCCTTTTTTACACATGTCAGAAGCCCTCCTCAAACTACTCCCGAACATCCTTCTTTATAGTTTCTAACAAAGAGTTAGCGTTTGCTCCGCTCCTTGGCAGCGCTGACACACGCTAAGGTCCAGGTAGAGAAAATTGATATCACCTGCTTGCTTTCTTGCGCAGGCGAACAGCACTCGCCGCTGCTGCAGCAAAACCGAGGCTTACCCTCACTCATTGAATTCCCTCCTGGCGAATTATTTTCCCGGGTCTTCTTGCCGGCTGAGGTGTTGTTGTATTCTCTGATACTGTTTATGGCCGCCGGACAGATTATACACCTGTGCAAAGCCTCGGTTCAGCAATATGTTTTGTGCCGCATTGCCTGTTACGCCTTTATTGCAATATGTCACAATCATCTTTGTTTTATCTAATGCTTCTGCCGCTTCCCTTAGCTTTTCTTGAGGAATATTCAAAGCCTCTTGCACATGGTCTTTTTCATATTGCCCTGCTGCTCTGGCATCAATCACAATGACTTCCGCGCCACTTTGCTGTTTGCGCGCCAATTCTTCACTGGTTATCAGCTTTCGCCCTCGGGAAATGGCATTATCCAAAATCATGCCGGTATATAAAACTGGATCTTTCGTCGTAGAAAAAGGCGGCGCATAGGCTAAATCCAGATGAAATAAGTCTTCTACATGCGCTCCAAAGCTAATGGCGGTCACAAATACATCCATACGTTTATCGACACCGCTTTTTCCCACAATCTGAACCCCTAGAAGGCGCCCTGTCGTTTCGTCAGCTATCCCTTTAATGACCATTTCCTGTCCATGAAAGTACTCTGGCTTATCCGGCTTTATATTATGACACACAACAACAGCATAGCCTTCCTTACGAGCTTGCTGCTCACTCATGCCAGTGTGCGCCACCGTCAAATCGAATATTTTTACAATGCCCGTTCCCAAAACGCCGCGGAATTCCAGCATTCCTCCAGTTGCCTGATCACCAGCAATCCGTCCCATTTTATTCGCAGTAGATCCCATCGGGCGATAGAAGGGAGCTTGAGTCAATAAAGAAAACCCTTCCGCACAATCGCCGCAAGCATACACATCCAGCGCGCTTGTTTGCATTTTTGCATTCACCTCAATTGCGCCGGTAACACCAAGCTTAACCCCAGCTTGTTGCGCCAAAGAGACATTCGGTTGCACGCCTGCCGCTACAATCACCATATCAACAGTTACTTTTTCGCCGCTTTTTAACACGACTTGCTTAACTCGATCCTTGCCTTCAAAACAAACCACCGAATCTTCGGTAATAACCGACACGCCTTTCTTGCGCAGCTCCGCTTCTACATATATAGCCATATCCGCATCTAGCGCCGGCATGACTTGCGATGCCATTTCCACTATGGTTACTTCTAGTCCCCTGGCCTTTAGGTTTTCGGCGACTTCTAACCCGATAAATCCAGAGCCAACAACCACAGCTCTTTGGGGCTGCTGTTCTAGTACATAGGCTCTAATTCGGTCAGCACTGCGTACATTACGAAGAGAAAATACATTTTCTTTTTCGATTCCAGGAATGGAGGGAATTCGCACGCTGGCACCCGTTGCCAAAATCAATCGATCATAGGCTTCTTCGAATTGCTCTTGCGAGCGAAGATTTTTCACGATAATCACTTTGTTCGCTATATCAATGGCTACTGCCTGATGCCCCATATATACGTCCACATTGTATTTTTTCTTAAAAAAAGCAGCGTCTCTCGGAACTAGTTCCTCTCTTGTTTTCACTTCCGTTCCGATATAATAGGGTAAACCGCATACTGAGTAAGACATGTCTTCATCTTGATCGAAAATCTTGATTTCCGCCGTCTCATTGTTGCGTCTAGCCTTCGCTGCAGCAGAAGTACCTGCTGCAACGCCGCCAATAATAAGAATCTTCATCAAAAAGCTCCTCCATTAGCATCGTAATCATAGTTCAGCATAGCGCACAGAAAACCAATTGGCTATAACTGCATTGTTAAATGAAGATTAAGCTTCTTTGGAAAAAGAGCGGTATGTCCGTAGCTACGACATACCGCTCTTTTGATTATTGGAGCAACTCCAACAGTACTTCATCTTTTAGTTCTCGTTTTTCCCAAGGAATAACCGCATAATGCCCCTTCGAGCGCGCCGCTACCCGCTCAATCCAAGCGGCTTCTGATAACGCTCTGGCCCGCAGCAAGGGATGCGTCGTATTGGTCGCCCGGAAGCTGGCATTCACAATCCACCAGTTGTTATGAATACCGGCGCGCGCCAGGTCATCGGATAAACGCTCCGCTTCAAAAACCGGCGTCGCTTCGGGAAGCGTAACGATAACCACTTCCGTTTCCGCTTCGTTGCGCAGCCGCGGCAGCAACTGCTGCACTGATAGCGGCGTTTCTTGCCCTTGCGTGCGCTCAACTTCATGATGATAGCTTTGCGTCGCGTCCAAGAGCAACAGCGTATGACCGGTGGGAGCCGTATCAATAACAACCACTTCGTCGCCTGCTTTCGCCACAATTTCGGCAAAAGCGCGAAAAACGGCAATTTCCTGCGTACACGGAGAACGAAGGTCTTCCTCGATATAAGCCAGATCGTCGCCACCCATGGTTTCCGCCGCACGCGCTAATACTTCCTGGCGATATGCATCCAGCTCTTTTTCTTCATCAATATGACTGAGGGTAATGCCTTTCGCTTTGCTTAAGACAAACTCCAAATGCGCCGCCGGATCAGTTGTCGTAAGCTGCACCTTGGCTCCTTTTTGGGCCAAGCCTAGTGCGATAGCCGCTGCCAGCGTTGTTTTGCCGACACCGCCTTTGCCCATGGTAAAAATAACTTTTTTACCAGTTTTATGCAATTCGTCCACCAGCGTACGTAAAGCCGGCAAATTATGCAAACGTTCTACCGCCTCTTCACTCGCTGTCATAGGCTGCTCTGGCTTGAGCATCGCGCGAATGTTCTCCAGACCCGTTACATTATAAGCACGCAGAGGAATGCTGTAAGGAGGAATGCCTGCCAATTCTTCCGGCATGGACGTTAAAGCCTCTTGTTGCTTGCTTTGCATAGCTTGCGCCAGTTCATCCGCCACCATATCATCGGCAACTAAGCCATTTACCACCAGCAATTGGTTTTTAATACCCAAATCACGCAGTTCCATGGATGAACGCGCCGCCTCTTTAAGGGGCGACTCTTCCGGCCTGGTGACCAGCACTAGCGCAGTCAATTTGCCGTCTGCCAACGTAGCAACCGCCTGCTTATACATATCCTTTTGCTCTTCTAAGCCGGCCAACTGACCCAAGCAGGAGGCTCCGTGTGTGCTCTCGCTGATAAAGGAACTCCAAGCCGAAGGAAGCTGCAGCATCCGCAGCGTATGTCCCGTAGGCGCCGTGTCAAACAAAATATGATCGTACTTTTGCTGCAATGCCTCATCAGTAATGAAGCGAGAAAACTCATTAAAGGCGGCAATTTCGACGGTACAAGATCCAGACAGCTGCTCTTCCATGTTTTTAAGCACCGAGTCCGGCAATTTACCCCGATAAGGTCCAATGACAGATTCCCGATACTCACGGGCCGCTTCTTCCGGATTCAAGTTGGCTACTACCAAGCCAGGTACTTCGTCAATAGCAACTCCCTTGCCATCCAAATCACGTCCAAATACATCCTGTAGGTTGGACGCCGGATCGGTGCTAACCAGCAGCACCTTTTTGCCAGCGTCAGCTAAGGATACCGCCGTAGCGCAAGCGGTTGACGTCTTACCTACGCCGCCTTTGCCGGTAAAGAACAAATACTTGAGCCCCGTTGCTACGTTGGCCTGATATAAAGGAAAGCTCTTCATTAACAACATCCTCCGTCACCGCAGCAGCAAGATGACGACGTCTTTTTCGCCGGTTGCAGATCGCTTTCCTGCAGGCCAAACCAAGCTGCCACTTCCGCTGTTGCTGGATAGCCGCCGGTTTGCTTAAGCTCGCCATCTACATAAATGGCAGGCAATGCTTCTACCCCTTTTTCCTGTAACAATTGACTGATTTCTTTGTTCTCCACAAAAGCTTGAGGAACCGTGGAAAGGTTGAACCGTTCTACGGTTACGCCTTTTTTAGCCAACAAGTCCAGCATAGTTGACACCCGCAGCAACTCCGGATTGACGCTCGGACCGCAAACACCGGTGGAACAACACATAGCAGGCTCAAAAAAAGTAATTTTTTTCATGCTTAGACAGCTCCTTTATGATTTGATTTTTCTTGTAAATACTTCCTGGAGGGACTCAAACAATTGTCCCACTCCACTTGATGATTCAATAAGGAAGACAAATCTTCTTGAAATGACGCATTGCTAAGAAATTTTTCTTTTAAATATTCGATTAGCGCGCTTTCATTGGCTAGAAAAGTTTCATCCATCTGGTAATTAACCCATTGCCCTTGTTTAACGTTCTGTACGATTTTGGCCTGCTTTAATTTCGCCAAGTGCCTCGATACATTCGTTTGGCTCATTGCCAGTACATATTCAAGCTCACATACGCACAACGGCCCCTGCAATAAAAGATGGACAATCCGCAGTCGACTCTCGTCACCGAGGGCTTTTAGAACTTCTAGCATTTGAACCTCCTTTTATATTCACAAAACCGAATACAATCATATGGTACTGTTCCTTATGGCCTTTGTCAATAGCATTTTCACCATTCTATGGCTCAATACTATAGAGCGTTCAGACCACCTCACCCACAAATAAAGCGATACACTTTATACCCAGTCATTACGATAATCAGGATACCGAAAAGCTGTTTCAACCGATCACTAGGTAAGAAAACACTGGTAACCTTTGCGCCAATAAAAGAGCCAACCGCTCCTGCAATAACCAAATACGTTACGAGCTCTACGTCAAATTGCGCGGTTTGCCAATGCGGGATTAGTGCAGAAAATGAAGGCGGTGTAACTGCAAACGCATTGATTCCCGCCGCTTGCTTCGCTTGAAATCCTAATAGGATGAGCGTCGGCATTAGCAAAAATCCAGGGCCAACACCTAAAAATCCGCTTAGTATAGAAATAGGAACTGCCAGTATCAATACTAACTTAAAATTCTCTTTTTCCGTTGCGGCTTGCGCCTTCCGAAACAGTCGATACACCAAGAAAGATACCGCAGCCAAGTATATATACCAAATATAGCTTTGTGGCACAAACTGAACCAGCCATGACCCAACTGGAGCAAACAACGTTGTCACAAGAGCCAGTGTAAATGCTTTTTTCCACACCACATAGCCGCTGCTCGCAAAACCGGCAACTGCAAACAACGCCGTTACACCATTTAACAACAGGCTGATCGGTTGAACTTGATGCACCAAGTCTTGCATGAAAAAGCTCAAAAAAGGTACTGCTGCAAAAGCAACGCCTAGTCCCAACATACCAGAAAGAATTGCCAACACAAACAAGCCGGCAACTATAACTTCCATAATTTCACATCCTCTCAACGTTAAATTGATGTCAGCTCCATGCCGCCATCGCTTTGTGCACGATATAATTTTTCTTTTACCAATATAGCTGTCACTTTGACAGATTGCCAAAATTCCTCTGGTTTAACTTGAAAAGGATTTGCTGAAAGAATTACTAAGTCGGCTAATTTTCCTTCTTCAATGGTGCCCTTCAAATTTTCTTCAAAGCCACTATAAGCTGCACAAATAGTAAACATCCGTAGCGCTTCCCATACCGAAAGGCGTTCCTCTTTAACCGGATGATTCAACGCGCAATGAATGCCCCACAACGGATCATAGGGCGTCACCGGGCTATCAGAGCCTCCTACCAGCTTAATTCCGAGCCTGCAAACGCTCTTTAACGGGTTGAAATACCTCATTCTTTGCTCCCCATACTCACGGAGCAGTTTTCTAAATTCACTCGGTTTTACATTGGCGAAAGCAGGTTGCATAGAGGCAAGAACATCAATTTGAGACATACGGTTTAATTGTTCTAATGTTGGCAGCTCCATATGCTCAATTCGATGTCTGGAATTTGCTCGCTGATAGGCTTTCTGCGCTTTTTCCAAAGCGCTTAGTACCGCTTCAATTCCTGCTTCTCCTTCGGCATGAGCTGCAAATTGCAAACGATTTCTATGCGCTTCCAAGATCAACTTATCCCAGTAGTCCTGAGAATAATTCAGCAATCCTCTATGCACTATTCGCTCTGTACTATTTTCAAAAACCGCAGCGGTATTGCTGCCGACCTCTCCATCGGCCTGCATAGAGCCACAACCACCAATTCTCGAAAGCTTATTTTTTATTGCTCGTTCAACATTGTTGGATTGCTCCCAAAAGAGAAGATGAATCGGTAGCTTTTCTTGCAAACGAAGCATCAGCTCTGTTAGTTGATCTAATCCCATAGCACCTTGCATAGTATGGATGGTTGTAAGGCCATGCCGTAGTGCTTTTTCAACTACTTGAACGATTCCTTTTTCAATTGTTTCTTCCGGAATTTCCTTAATAACAGCGCTATTAACCTCAAACGCAACCGGGTCTTTTAGAACCCCAGTCAATTCTCCGTTATCTGCAACTGCCCCCAGTTGCCCTGACGTAATTTGAAATCGTTGCAAAGCGGTAGAATTTAAAAATGTTTGATGCCAAGTATAATGCAATAAGACAATGGGATGCCGTATCGACGCTTGATCCAGGTCATCCTTGCCCGGCACTCTTCTCTCTTTAAGCTTGGTTTCATCCAAGCCAAAAAGAAGTATGGTTTGCCCCTCCGGTATTGTACTCGCAAGTTGGCGAATCATTAGTATCAGTTCGCTAATGGTTGAGATTTCATCAACTTGATATCCGCTTTGCATGATTCCCGTAAGATCCAAATGACTATGGCAGTCGATAAAGCCTGGTATAACGGTCTTCCCACCAACATCATAATAGGGCCAGCCTTGCTCTAAAAATTTTTTCATATCGCTTAATGAGCCAACACAAACAATTTGACCATTATCTATCGCAACTGCTTCTGCTTTTGAATTAGCATCATCCATGGTAATAATATTCCCATGAAGCAACACATACTTTGGGGGTAGTTTTTCCTCTAAAAGCATATAAAGCATCCTCTCTATTGTTTAGGTCCTATGCAAAGCTACGTTTATTAATCCCTTTGTATGCTTATATTCAATTTTAATCATATTTTCTTTTTTCTGATTTGTCAATTCAAAACAGGTTTACGCCAAATCCAGATATTCTCTGTATTGAATAGGTATTTAGATTTTGCTTGCAAGCTCTTTATAAATATAGTTGTATTTTGCAATCAGTGCATGTTACAATTATTCTAACAAGTTTTAATGAAAGGAGCTTACTATGGATTCGAAACAAGGAGCTATGTTACTTAGAGACATCATAAGAGTGTCATTAAGAAAACAAGGATATCTGCAAAAAAAAGAAACTTCTTGCTGTGGAGTCACACTTACACAATGTCACGCCTTAATTGAAATAGGCAACGCTGGAGAAATGGCAGCAAACGAATGCGCAAAATTGCTGAATCTTGACCGAAGCACTGTAAGTCGCACTCTTGAGAGCATGGTTAAAGGCAACTTGGTACATCGAAAGGAAAATCCTGAAGATCGCCGATATGTAACCATCGAATTAACAGACAAGGGTCGTAACGTATTTACTTCAATCAATGAAAGTCTGGAGGCATATTACTCGAAAATTATCGACTCAATTCCTAGCGAAACTAGAAGCGTAGTCTATGAAGCTCTCCCGCATTTATTAAAAGCGATTACGGAAAGCACCATGTTTGATACCAAGATCGAAGACTCAATCTCTAGACAAGTTAAAGGAGGGTCAAGTAATGAATAAGATCAGGCAAACGGTTAAGAAAAAATATGCAGAGGCCATTCAAAGCAGAACTGGCTGCGGCGCCAATAGTTCTTCTTGTTGTGGTGGCACCGGCGGTACAAGTCAAATAACAAGCAACTTATATTCACATTTAGAAGTAAGCGAATTGCCCGAAGATATACTCGCTTCTTCGTTTGGATGTGGCAACCCAACTGCTCTCACTGAACTTCATGAAGGTGAAACAGTGCTAGATTTAGGCAGCGGAGCCGGTCTCGATGTATTACTTTCTGCTAAACGAGTAGGGCCAACCGGAAAAGCGTACGGCCTTGATATGACCGATGAAATGCTGGAAGTTGCAGAAAAGAACCGAGAGTTATCTGGTCTTACAAATGCAGAATTTCTCAAAGGTCATATTGAAGAAATCCCCCTCCCAAACAGCACGGTTGATGTAATAATATCCAATTGTGTAATCAATCTTTCTGGCGATAAAGACAAGGTCCTCAAAGAAGCATTCCGAGTATTGAAGCCCGAAGGACGTTTTGCCGTTTCTGACATTGTAATTCTTCGCGAATTACCCGAGAAGATAAGAAAAAATCTCTTAGCTTGGGCCGGTTGTATTTCCGGCGCTATGACAATTTCAGAGTACCAAAACAAACTACTCAAAGCAGGCTTCGAAAAAGTTGACGTTGAAATTACACAAACCTATGAGTTTTCCGAAATCGCCAGTGATATATATTCAGGACTAACTACAGATGAACAAGCAAATCTTGAAAATTCGATTGCAAGCGCTTTTATCCGCGCAAGTAAACCTTCTTCAAAATAAGTTTATTGTTTAGCATTTCTTCCACGATAATTTTATTCTCCCAACAAACTGCATGACGTGTCCTTTTTTCATTAGCACCATATAGCCTCATAAAAAGCAAAGCGATCTCTTGCCCACTGCCGCAAGAGATCGCTTTTTAATTTTACTGTATACTTTACAAAGCGCTTAAGAATCGCTTCTGTGCCTCTTTTCTGCAAGCACGTCTTGAACATGAGAAGCAACCTGCACGGCGAAACCTTCAATCTGCTCCCGAGGAAGATCAAGTATTTCAAAATATTTTTCTCTGTCGAAATCATACAAAGTTGTTGCTTCAACTATGGTAGGAGAAAAACTTGGAAGACGCATTTGTATCATTTTGGTTCCACAATGCAAGAAGCAGCCTTCAATAACAAGCACGCGAGGAGCTCTTTCAATTATAGTTCTAAAACCAGACTCCCCTGTCATTGCATCTCCTAAACAAATCCTAATCGTTTCTTCTCTGGCTCGTTGATACGCTACTATATTGGCAGCTACCCTAGCGACTTCACCTTTGATGCAGCCTCCCTCACAGGCCATTATGGCTATCTTGGGTTCTCCTTCCATCTTTTTCTCAACATATCGAGCTCCTTCCGGACAAACCCGTACATTGCTATTTCCCGCATGGCAAGCGCCCATACAACAGCCTCCTTAAGCTCCAACTATTTTCCTTGGTCATTGTCTTTTGTATCTAGTTTAGAAAAACCGCCGCAATGCGAACGAGCATTGGAACCGCAGCAACACAGCATACCCATTCTCTTTCTAAAGAAAAAGCAAACACCCATAAAAAACATTGCGACCACCAGCATCACAGCGAAACAAAACAACCATTCACTTCCGTTCAGACAACTCGCTGAATTCCACCACATTCGATTCACCTCTTTACTCGCTTCAAACTACTCAATATACATCTTGGCCTTTGCAATTTCCTCATCACTAACCGATAAGTTGCTATTTTTTTCAAAACCAACTTCTGTCAGCACAGTATGACGATGGACCACAACTCCGGCTTTTTCAAGAGTTTTTCCTGCACATCGAACGCTACATCCATCAATAGCGATCACTTGCTTCGCCTCTTTTGCTGCCGTTACAATCCCTTCTACCTGTCCGCCAATTCCAGCTAAACAAAATAGCTTTCCTTTGCCTTCCATCGTCAAGGCTTTCCCCGCTTCATTTGCCAGTTGTCCTACGTTAGAGCCTCCCGCGCATGCAAAAAGCAAAACCAACTCATTATTCTCTTCTCCTAACATCTATATCCCCCTTTCTTATCCAATGGTTTCTTTAGCTTTTGCAGCAACTATGGCTAGCAAGCAATTCCCGCTCTGCCGTTCCTGTTGCGCTTTTTCCAGCAATTACTTTAATATATTCATCCATTTTATAAGCTGCGCCCTTTCGCACTGCCTTGCCTGCTGCAATCGCCTCAAGGATGTCACTCTCGTCAATTCCGTTTTCCTTTGCTTTTGCAACGTGGTACTGCAAACAAGGCTGGCAATTAACTCCTACAGAAACACCAATAGAGATTAAAGAACGAACTTGTTCAGAAATAGCCATATATTACACCTCCTTTTCTTATATAGACGAGAAATAGACCAAAAAAGATACACTTGAACAAAAAAAATACCGCTTGCCTTTATAAGACAGACGGTATTTTATAAGCACTGAAAACAATTCATCCTCTTTTGGGATCACAGGAAAATTCATTTCTTTCATCCCAAGAAAAGTCACAGGCCTTTATAAGCTCTTCTTTAAGCCGCGTCTTGCCTCGATGAAGATGCGTTTTCACAACGCCAACGCTCAATCCCAACACCTCGGAAATCTCTTGATTTGAAAATCCCCCTAACTCACTTAATACGATTACCATCCGGTAGTTCTCCGGCAATTTATCAATAACGCCTCGAATGCACTGATTCATTTCTTTATGAATTGTATTTGACTCCACTGAATTCGCATGTTGCGCTTCCATTGGCACACTTCGCTCCGATTCTTGCAGCGAAATTTGTTTTGTCTCAAAGCGATAAGAAGCCTTTTTTAGTCGATCGATCGCCATATTAGTAGCAATCTTATAGATCCACGTAGAAAGTTTTGCCTCATGCCGAAAGTCTGCCAAGCTTGAATTTACTTTTAAAAAAACCTCTTGTGTAACTTCTTCAGCTTCTCTAGGCTCCAAAAACCTAAGCAAATACCGTTCTATTGGTTTTGCAAACTCTTGGTATATAGCGGTAAAATCAGGATTTTTCGGCTCCATAAGGCACCTCCTTGGCACAGATTATAAAAGTTCTATTTTAGTTCACTGAAAGCAGCAGCATTCCACAATCAACTACGTAATCAACTAGCAATACTTATTTCTGCCATTGAGCTTTGAATGTTACCTGTCCAATATATTGAGTTCACGGTTAACTATACCATTCTCATTTTCAAATTCCTGCCAACCCCCTATATTTTTTAGCAATTACCTAAAATTCACCATTAATCATTGAAGCCAACCATAGAAAAATCGGTACCGTCAAGATCGTTTCGCAAATTCGTTTTTGCAGCTCTAGGGAAACCGAGTTACTCTTCTGAGTAAGATGGCTCAAAATGCTTCATGCTCATATATTTTTTACTGCCCCATTGGGTTCCGGCAACATGGCGAAGACGAGCGCAAACAAGCATCAATGCCGAATTGCCGTCTGGAAAGGTTCCGACGACTCTTGTTCGCCTTCGAATTTCTCGGTTTAGGCGCTCGATCACATTGTTGGTACGGATTTTTATCCAATGTTCTGAGGGAAAGCCCATATAGGTCAGTGTTTCTTCTATGCTGGCTTCCACTTTAGCAGCCGCTTCTTTCAACTTCATTTCGCGGAGCGTTTGCGCCACTTGTTTTGCTTTTTCTCGAGCGGCTTCTTTGTTTTCTTGAGCATGAATGGCTTTAAGCATTTTGGCTACTAATTTTCCTTTTGAGCGAGGCACTACGGAGAATACGTTTCGGTAAAAATGAACTGTACAACGTTGGTATTTGGCGTCAGGGAACACCTCGTTTGCCGCCCCAAGCATACCTAAGCATTTATCTCCTATGATAAGTTTAACTCCATCTAGTCCCCGACCTTTGAGCCATTTGAAGAATTCCATCCAACTAGCTGTGTCTTCTTTCATACCTTCAGAAGCTCCCAAAACCTCGCGGTAGCCATCTTCATTTACGCCGATAGCAACAAGAATGCTGATGTTTTCATATTCTCCGCCCCAGTTGCGGCGCAAATAAATGCCGTCTACATACACATACGGATATCGTCCGCCATGTAACGGGCGATTTCGCCACTCCTCAATGTGCACGTAGGCTTTCTTATTCAATTCGCTGATGGTAGACGGCGAGACTTTGCTGCCCCATAAGGCTTCGGTAATATCTTCAATCCGGCGGACGGAAACGCCAGCTAGATACATTTCGATTAACGCCTCTTCTACTGAACTTTCGCGGCGGCGGTATCGCTCAATAATGGCAGTTTCAAAGGGAACGCCCTTTAATTTGGGTACTTTTAAGGTTACATCACCAGAGGTCGTTGTTAGATTTCGGCTGTAATGACCGGATCGATACCCTTGGCGGACTTGGGTTCGTTCATATTTCGCCGCTTGCGTTAGCTCTTTTGCTTCTTGATCTAAGAGATTGTTCAGCGTTTCTTCCACGCTGTTACGAACCAATTCCTTTAGTTCTCCCTTGATGGCATCCTCGTTCAACTGTATAATTTTATTAGACATGTTTGCAGCTCCTTTCGATGAATGGGTGTGGTAACTTTATTCTTCCATCGAGCTGCTTTCATGTCCTTTTTCTTTTTCCAATTTGCGAAACTTATTCTACCTTAGGGGGTGCGGACGATATCTTGGACACCCTAAGCAACCAATCCAAGACTTCGTCGGTACTCCAATGGACTTCTATTTCCCAGTGACGTTTTAATCCTTGTTTCATTGTACCAGATTAAGTAGTTGTTAAGGATTTCGATAAACTGATGAATGCTTACACCGGACCAGTTACGATTATAGAACATTTCATTTTTCAAACGTCCAAACAGACCTTCACAAGCAGAGTTGTCTGGAGAGCACCCCTTCTTTGACATGGAGCGTTGAAGACCCGCGTTTTTCATTCTAG